>DZAL01000073.1:0-7070 GCA_022729575.1 Thiomargarita sp. | reverse complement strand
TGCTTCCGCTTAACATCATTAATTTGGTCAAGGGGGTGTCGGTGCCGTGCCGAATGGGTTTTGGTTCTGTCATAATTGAGTTTCTCCTGGTTGCCACAAATGGGATTCAAACCTCGTCAGTTTCCAGTACCGGCGTGATTTAGTTTAGTGACGCTGGATTTATTCCCAAATTTTTATCGTCAGGTCATTACTGCCAGAGGCAAATAATTGCCCATTGGGACTAAAGGCTACGGCATTGACATAATTTTGATGCCCACGTAAAGTGCTCAAGAGTTTGCCGCTACTGACTTCCCATAGCTTAATCGTGTCCTTAATTCCACCACTACCTGAGGCCAAAAATTTACTGTGCGGACTAAAAGCTAAAGTTATCACCGAGTTGTCATGTCCAGGCAGGGTGCGTATTAAGTTGCCGCTATTGACTTCCCAGAGTTTAACATTATTTTCATTACTGCCACTGCCAGACGCTAACCATTGCCCATCAGGACTAAATGCTAAACTGGTTACCATGCTATCAGCATTTTGCAAGGTGCGTATCAAGCGGCCAGTGTTAGCATCCCATAATCTAATGGTTTTGTCCCAACTCCCAGAAGCCAGAATATTATTGACACTGATAGCCACCGCATAAACGTAATGACTATGTCCCGATAAGGTTCGAATTAAAGTGCCGGTTTCCACATTCCATAGCTTTATGGTTTTGTCAAAACTGCCTGAGGCAATCTGTTTACCCGTTGGACTGAACGCTATAGAAACAATAGAACTTCTATGCCCTTCTAACGTATGTAGCAATTGGCCATTTTTCACTCGCCATAATTTAATAGTGGTATCAGAGCCACCGCTACCCGAGGCTAATCGCTCACCGTCGGGGCTAAAAGTCACACAATTAACCCATTTTTTATGTCCTCTCAAACTGTTTAATTGCTTACCACTTCTCACATCCCACAATTTTATGGTATTATCCATACTACCGGAGGCCAATTGTTGACTGTTTGGGCTAAAAGCTACTGAAGTGACGGTATCCTTATGGCCACGTAGCGTCAAGATTTCTTTACTGGGTAAAATATCTTCTAAGACTTCAACCTGACTACATCCTGTCAATAGGACCAGGCTAAAAATAATGATGTTAATAAAAACAAAGAGTTGTCTTTTCATAGTGTATTTTATCTGTTAGTTTAATATGAACCTTCTGTTAATATATTAGACTAACGGTTTTTTGTCCAATATTTCAAATTGGACTCAGATGGGTAATGGTTAACCTTGATAAAGATGATTTTACTGTGATGGAATATTTGCGAATGGTGGCGATTAAAACTTTACTTGATCAAGTAGTAGAACAAATTTCCCAAATTATTTTGGGCAAAGAATTATCGATTCGTTTAGTCTTAACTTGCTTATTGGCTCGTGGACAGGTGTTGATTGAGGACGTACCAGGGGTAGGTAAAACGACCTTAGCACAAGTGTTAGCCACGGTGTTGGGCTTAAGTTTTCAACGCATTCAGTTTACCAGTGATTTATTGCCGGCCGATATTATTGGCGTGTCGATTTATGATAAGGAGACCAAACAATTTAAATTTCATGCCGGGCCAATTTTTGCTCAAATGGTGTTAACCGATGAAATCAATCGTGCTACGCCAAAAACGCAAAGTGCATTATTGGAAGCCATGGAAGAGCATCAGGTGACGGTAGAAGGAGAAACGCGGCCCTTACCGACTCCTTTTTTTGTGTTAGCGACGCAAAATCCATTACATCAAATTGGTACTTTTCCCCTGCCAGAATCGCAATTGGACCGGTTTATGATGCGATTAGAATTAGGCTACCCTAACCATGAGACTGAACGTTTGTTACTTAAAGGGCGGGACCGCCGCGAGTTGATTAAGGAATTATCACCGATAATCTCCTTATCAGAAATTTTGAAGATACAAGAAATGGTTCCTCAGATTCGAGTAACGGAAGCCTTACTAGATTACCTACAAACCATTTTGGAGCACTCTCGTCACTCACCACGATACCGAGTCGGTTTATCACCACGCGCGGGTTTAGCCGTGTTACACAGTGCTCAAGCCTGGGCCTTGATGCACGGACGAGATTACGTGGTTCCAGAAGATGTACAAACCGTTTTACCTGGCGTGATTGGTCATCGGTTAGTTGCACTGGTCGAGCCGCAAAACTCAAAAATGTTGGTCAATCAATTATTGGAAGAAGTCGCTATTCCTTGAAAGATTTGACAACTGTTTTATCTCGTTCCCACGCGCCAGCCGTGAGCAACGCGCCAGCGTTGCGGGAAAGGGACTCTGGCGCGTCCAGACGGCAATTTTCTCGTATTTTCTTTCGCCCCTCTCCCTCTGGGAGAGGGGTCGGGGGGGTGAGGGCAACTACCAAAATGGACAATTTATTTTTTGGCGGTTCCTAAAGCGTCAGACGCACCCTATAAACTATATAAACAATCAATTGAGGCACTCACTTATGGCCAATGAAGTTTGTTTTAAAAATATACACTTACCTAACTCTTGGACTTTACCGGTATATCAAAGCACCGGCGGTTATAGCGCAATACGAAAAATTCTACAAGAAAAAACTGCCCCCCAAGAGATTATCAACATCCTCAAAGCCGCGGCCTTGCGGGGTCGTGGCGGTGCCGGCTTCTCCGCCGGCTTAAAATGGAGTTTCATGCTACCGGTGCGCGATAAACCGATACCCAAATACCTCGTCTGCAATTCCGACGAAGGAGAGCCGGGGACGTTTAAGGACCGTGATATTTTACGTTACAATCCTCATGCGGTGATTGAAGGTATGGTCATTGCAGGATATACCATTGGCGCGAAAGTAGGTTACAACTATATTCGTGGCGAATTTGCGGAACCGATCGCCCGCTTTGAAGCCGCGTTGGAAGAAGCCTATCAAGCCGGTTTACTGGGTAAAAATATTTTCGGTAGTGGTATCGATTTTGACCTCTACACGCATTATGGGGCCGGTGCTTATATCTGCGGTGAAGAAACCGCATTACTGGAATCGATTGAAGGGAAAAAAGGACAACCGCGCTATAAACCACCCTTTCCGGCGGCTTATGGACTTTATGGCAAACCCACGACGATTAATAATACCGAAACCTTAGCCTCCGTCCCCAGTATTCTCAATAACGGTGCGGAATGGTTTTTAAATTTAGGCAAACCTAACAATGGGGGCGCGAAAATTTTTTCCATCTCTGGGCATGTCAAGAAACCAGGAAATTATGAAATTCCAATGGGCACCCCGTTTGCTAAATTGCTAGAAATGGCCGGCGGAATGCGAGACGGTAGCCAATTAAAAGCGGTGATTCCCGGTGGCTCCTCCACCCCAGTTTTGAAAGGAGAAACCATGATGGAGTTAACCATGGATTACGACTCGATTGCCAAAGCCGGTTCCATGCTCGGCTCCGGTGCGGTCATTGTAATGGACCAGAAAACGTGTATGGTCAAAATGTTAGCCCGGCTCTCGCACTTCTATCACGAAGAATCCTGCGGTCAATGTACTCCTTGTCGTGAAGGCACTGGCTGGTTGGCACGAGTGGTACATCGAATTGAGCATGGCCACGGTCGTCAAGAGGATTTAGATTTATTGGTCGACGTGGCGGATAAAATTGCCGGCCGTACCATTTGTGCTTTAGGTGATGCCGCCGCTATGCCGGTAGTCAGTTTTGTCAAAACTTTTAGAGACGAATTTCAGTATCATATTGATCATAAAAAGTGCATGGTATAATACCCACGCTCCCCCAGCCCCTCTCCCAAAGGGAGAGGGGAGAAACTCGGTGTGTTTCGCGCGTCTCCTCTCTCCCTCTGGGAGAGGAGCCGGGGTGAGGGAATATATCATTCTCATTTCAGCACTACTCGATTTTTCAAAGGTAAAGCATGACTATACCCACTCACCAAACTCCTCCACTCATCAAAATCCGCGGTTTAAGTTTTGCCCGCGGTAGCCGTTGGATTTTTGATAACGTTGATATAGATATTCCTCGTGGCAAAGTAACCGCCATTATGGGTCCCAGCGGCTCTGGCAAAACCACGCTCTTAAGATTAATTGGCGGACAACTAAAACCGCAAACTGGGACCATAGAAATTGAAGGTTTAAACGTCCCGCTGTTACCACTAACCGAGTTATATCAGTTACGCAAACGTATGGGCATGTTATTCCAAAGTGGTGCCTTACTCACTGATTTAACGGTCTTTGAAAATGTCGCGTTTCCAGTACGCGAACATACCACGTTACCAGAATCATTGATTCATCACCTCGTTTTAATGAAACTCCAGGCCGTCGGTTTACGCGGTGCCAGAGAGTTAATGCCCAGTGAATTATCCGGCGGCATGGCGCGGCGAGTGGCTTTGGCCAGAGCCTTGATTCTTGACCCCATGATGATAATGTATGATGAGCCTTTCACCGGTCAAGACCCCATTTCAATGGGTGTCTTGGTGCGGCTCATTCGTTCCATCAATGATGCGTTGGGATTAACCAGTATTATTGTTTCCCACGATGTCCATGAAACCTCAGAAATTGCTGATTTGATTTATGTTATCTCTAATGGAAAAGTAGTAGGCTCTGGCAGTCCTCAAGCGTTAAAAAATTCTGAATCCGCTTGGGTCAAACAATTTATTAATGCTGAATCCGATGGGCCGGTACCGTTTCATTATCCGGCTCCGGATTATGCCACCGATTTATTAGGGAGTGTCCACTAAATGCTTAATCAATTCCAACAGTTAGGTAAAACTACTTTAGAACTATTTGAACGCTTAGGACGTGCCACTTTATTTTTGTTACGTCTCTTAGCCAGTCTTCCTAGTCTCCTTCCACGACCGTATTTAGTGATTTACCAACTTTATTCCGTCGGGGTACTGTCACTCACGATTATTTTAGTGTCAGGACTGTTTGTCGGCATGGTATTAGGACTGCAAGGGTATAATACCTTAGTCAACTTTGGTGCCACTGATATGCTAGGCGTAGTCGTCGCCTTATCTCTGGTGCGAGAATTGGGTCCCGTACTTACTTCACTATTATTCGCGGGTCGGGCCGGCTCCGCCTTGACTGCCGAAATTGGTTTAATGAAAGCCACCGAACAATTATCTGGCATGGAAATGATGGCGGTGGATCCGATTAAACGAATCGTCGCCCCACGTTTTGTGGCAGGAGTCATTGCCATGCCACTGTTAGCCGCTATTTTCAGCGCAGTCGGAATTTTAGGCGGTTACTTAGTGGTGGTCGAATTATTGAACATTGATGCCGGTGCATTTTGGTCGCAAATGCAAGACAAAACGAAATTTATGGATGATGTGGTCAATGGAATTATCAAAAGTATCGTCTTTGGCATAGTGGTCACTTGGATCGCTGTGTTTGAAGGCTACGATTGTGTCCCCACTTCAGAAGGAGTCAGTCGCGCCACTACGCGCACGGTAGTCCACGCCTCGTTAGTGACGTTAGCCTTAGATTTCATCTTAACCGCATTAATGTTTAGTAATATCTAAACATCATCGAAGTGACAAACCAGGGTAGTGATAACAGTTCCTCCTCCCCTCTCCCTCTGGGAGAGGGGCCGGGGGTGAGGGCCAGACTGATTAATTTAGCATCTTCCGTCGTTCTTGCAAACGAGTGAGAACAAAATTGATATGTTCACGTAAAAAATAAAACTCTGACATATAAGACATTGGAATCGACACCTGTTTGACCAATTCGCTTTGTAAATTGGTCAACCGTTCGATTTCTCGCTCAATGACTACTTTATCCAAACTCTCTAACTGATAATCCACTTGATGCAAAGTCTCATACCACCGATATGTTTTGGAACGAATGCGCCACTTATAAAGTGGTATCACCCCTTTAAACAGAGGAATTAAGAGAGTAAGCAATGGAATCAGCATCACTTTTAGACGGTCTAACTTAGAGGCCAACCAGAATGGAAATACCTGCTCTAACCAAGAAGGACCGGTATGTAAATAATTACTGGCCACTGGATGAATAGGAATTTCCACAAAGTGGTCGGACGGAAATTGGTCTTTCTTTTCTAACAAATCTGATTGACTGTGGATTTTGATGGCTTCCTTGAGCATTAAACGAATAATATCTGGATGAATCTCTTTACGTGCCACCAGACTGGCCATAGCGGAGAGTAATACGACATCGTGGGCCGGAATATTGTTTTGTAAATCGAGCAAACCTTCTCCAAGTGTGAGACTGCTGAGAAAATTATAATGACTGGTGTAAGCCAGTGCCCGCTTTTGAAAATTGAGTAAGCTAATAGCGGGATTATGTAACAATTCAGAAATTATGGTCGCTTTAGGAGAAATTACCAAGAATGCGACATCAATCTCACCTGCTTCCAGTTTTTGTTTAGCTTCTGTAGTCGTCAGCCCCAGTAAAGTGGTGTTTTTGTCATCAATCCCATTATCCTGTAATAGTTGCATCACTAAAGGACGAATGCCACTGCCTTCCGCCCCAACGGCTAACCGTTTGCCACGTAATTCATATAAATATTGAAACGATAACTCTTGGCGATGAAAAACCCACAAGGGTTCGTAAAAGAGACTGGCCAATGAGCTTAATTCTGTGGTCGCTACCCCCTTGGCCACCCCGCCTTGTACAAAAGCTAAATCAACTTTACCTTCACTCAACTGATGCAATGCCTCCACTGACCCCGCCGTTGCTTGTATTTCTAAATCAATTCCTTGTAATTTAAGATCGCTCTGGTATACTAGAGCATGGGCATAATATGCTCCCGTCGTACTTCCTGTGGCTATTCGCAAACTCTTCGGCGGCGGAGGCGGCACAAATTGATAGGTGAAGACAAAACCTACCAGTACAATAAATATAACAGGTAGCCAAACTTTACAAGAATCGCACTTCATAGTATTTGCGTAACTCCGTGAATGGTTAATTGTAGATTAGTGTAGAATTGACAAACTGCCAAAAGTTGTACAACTCTGTTCAAAAATTAAGATTATAACAAACTAAAGAAAGTTTTGGCAAATTTTTTCATAAACATTTATAAGATTAAATGGAGCCAATTGCAAAATCCATTCATCCATAACGACAACCTTAGCCATATAGGCTTA
>DZAL01000397.1 GCA_022729575.1 Thiomargarita sp. | reverse complement strand
GGTTGGCAAGCGACTTTATCTACCGCAATAGGGAAGGAAATACCTTAACTTAATGGCATTGAGGCTTTCAAACTCGTTGAGACCTACAGAATGAAGTTACTTAACCCACCCTACCTAGTTGCCATTTTTGGGTATTTTTAGGAGAACAAAGGTATGCAGCAATTTAACACGGCTATTGATGATAGATTATGGCACCAAGCCTTGCAAGTCAGCGGTTTGACTACTCCCAAAGAAGTATTAGAACTCGCCTTACGAGTATTAGTTCAAACTCCAACGCCGAGACTCTTTGGGGAAACCGGTACTGCTTCTGCAAAAGCCGGTGACCACCCCATACGGTTGAATTTGGCCGAGTTGAAAGCCGAAAAAGCACGTTTGGCTCATCAATTTCCCCCAAGTGTCATTGAACCCATTGACCAACCGTCAGTGTACCAAGGTCCACCCTTGACACTTGAGGATATGCGATTAGCGATTGAAGAAGAAGCAAGACATCATCTATGATAATAGTCCTAGACACCAATATCTTAGTACGTTATGCGTTAAAAGACGACCCAATACCAACGGCTATTGCTACACCGTGGTTGACTAACCATGACTGTTATGTATTGAACACGGTTTGGTTAGAAGTGGTCTGGGTGTTGTCTTCAAAACGGGGATATGCTTTGCCAAAAGAATTGGTCATAGACCGAATTAGACATATTTTGGCTTTACCGAGGGTTTATACCGAATCCTTGGAAGAGATTAGTTGGGCGTTGGAGTGGTACACCAAGGGGATGGATTTTGCAGATGCTTTACATTTGGCCTCTAGTTTGCGAACAGGAGAACGTTTTGCCACCTTTGATAAAGACCTGGTCCGCCAAGCCCGTCTTCTGAAAGTATCTCAATCTATCCTCTGGTTATCCGAACGTTTCAAGGAAAACGAGCCCGATGACTAAAACCGATTAAGCCCGCGTAGGTTGGATTTCACTTTGCTCAGTCCAACCTACACGGGCTGGTTCTCAATTTTGGTGGATACGCTTCGCTTAATCCACCCTACAGTACTGAAGCCTCTAGTCCGGTATTTTGGGGAGGGATGCTGGACTGGAGGCTTTAGCCGGAAGGTTGTCTGAATCAGGATTTACAGAATTTTAGAATTTTCGGAATGGTGTAGTTTTCATTCGGTTAATTCTTTAATTCGGTAAATTCTGATTCAAACCATCATATAGTAATATCCTTATCCAGTTGTCCCATAATGAGTTTGGCCAGCCAGTAGGGATAACACCCCTTCGAGGGGTGTTATCCCTCAAACTTTAAGTACAACGGTGGGTGAATATTACTATACTTGACTGGCTTATCAAACTTTGCTATTCTTTTTTTAGCTAATCACCTAACGGGCCACACTATGCTAAATTACTATCAAGTCACCCTTACCCAAGCACACCAGCAATTGACACAACTTTGCATCCAAGTGGGGACCCAACCAGACATTGTGGTTATCACCCCGGCGCAAGGCCCAGAAGTCGTCTTAATGGCCAAAGCGGAACTCAATAGTTTATTAGAAACCGCTCATCTTCTGAGTACGCCTGCCAATGCGTCGCGGCTACTTACCGCCTTACAACGTGCGAAGACCCGAACCCTGACCCCCCAATCGTTGCCATCCTTACGAGAAGAAGTTGTCATCACTGATGACACGGACTAAAATAGCACGCGATGCCGTCATTCATCC
>DZAL01000396.1 GCA_022729575.1 Thiomargarita sp. | reverse complement strand
CTTCAGTCGCGGCCACTTCACCATCAGTAACTTCTTCAGTCGCGGCCAGTTCACCTTCTTCTGCGGTTGAAGTAACTATGGTTCCACCTGCCTCCGTCGATTCTTCACGGTCTGCGAGCGTTTCTTCTTCTGCGGTAACCACACCGGGTTCTTCAACGGCGGGTGCCACCGCATAAACTGGTGAGGGAATATATTGCACCATGTTAGCACGTTGCTCTGGTGTAAAAGTCGCCTGGACTGCCTCAGACAACACACTTAATTGTGCCACACTAAGACCAGCGACGGCTTCTTCTGACAAATTAAGCACTTGTTCAATCGTTAAGCCAACGATCGCCTCCGCCGAAATACTAGCCAATTGTGCCGCACTCAATCCCGCCATGGCTACCGCTGGAATCGCTTGCAAGTCAGTTGCGGTCATAGCCTGTAACTCTTCAGGAGTCAGGGCCGCCAAGATTTCTAAAGTAATAACCGGTTCTTCAGTGGCTTCCTCTACCACGGCTGCTTCTACTGCTTCGCCCTCGGTAACAGTAACGGCTTCAACTTCAGTCGTTGGTACTTCTTCTGTGGTAGCAGTAGCTTCTACCGTGGTCGCTGGTACTTCTTCAGTCGTCGCGGTGGCTTCTACCGTGGTCGCTGGTACTTCTTCAGTCGTCGCGGAGGCTTCTACCGTGGTAGCCGTGGCTTCTTCAGTCGTCGCGGTGGCTTCTACCGTGGTAGCCGTCGCTTCTTCAGTCGTCGTCGCCGTGGCTTCTACCGTGGTAGCCGTCGCTTCTTCAGTCGTCGTCGCCGTGGCTTCTACCGTGGTAGCCGTCGCTTCGCCAGTTTCAGTCGTAGCGGTTGCCTCAACCGTGACCTCTCCAGTGATTTCAGTTTCTGCCACAGCGGCCGGTGGAGGAGTTAAATCTTTAATGGCCTCCGCACAAACCTCATGCTGTGCGGCACTTGGTTTCAATTCACCCGTCACCGGATGGACGCATTGAGGAGGATATTGCTTCCCATTCTTAGCGGTGCTTACAGTTACCTCTGCTCCAGTTTCATCAGTAGTACTGCTGTCAGCAACAG
Organism: Thiomargarita sp.; assembly: GCA_022729575.1. Lineage (GTDB taxonomy): Bacteria > Pseudomonadota > Gammaproteobacteria > Beggiatoales > Beggiatoaceae > JAABRD01. Next base: position 645 of record DZAL01000396.1, on the reverse strand, counting down.
TGGTACTTACATCTTCCACTGCCGAAACACCCGTATCCGCTTTATCATTTTTAGCGTAAGCACTGGTTGCCACTCCAACCGAACTCATTAAAGCCACGCTGATTGCTATGGTAAGTAATTTTTTATTCATTTTAATTCTCCATAAAATTGGTAATTTTTAACAACTGTATCTATAAGTATAGCAGTGATAATTTGAAGATTCTATAAGGAAAACTCTAAATTTTATTGAGAAAAATCCTTAAAATTATCTTAAATTTGGGGACTGGCAGTCCTCAAAGGACTGCCAGTCCTAAGTTTTCATGGTCTTCTAATATCTCCATTGGTTGGTAGGGACTACCAGGAAATAATTGGCTCATGATTACGCCATCAGGTCACTGAAAAAATTATTTAGAATTACCCTGACACTTTTCTTTGCCAAACGGTATATAGGGTAACAAAGAAATAATTGCTTAATGATTACGCTATTAGGTCACTGAAAAAATTATTTTAAATTTTACCCTGACACTTTTCTTTGCCAAACGGTATATTGGCCAGTAGGGATAACACCCCTTCGAGGGGTGTTATCCCTCAGAGCTCAAATCAGGTCACTGAAAAAATTATTTTAAATTTTACCCTGACACTTTTCTTTGCCAAACGGTATATAGG
>DZAL01000072.1 GCA_022729575.1 Thiomargarita sp. | reverse complement strand
CTCGTTCCCACGCGCCAGCGTGGGAATGCGGTGGGCCACGCGCCAGCGTTGCGGGAAAGGGACGCTGGCGCGTCCAGACGGCATTCCCACGCTGGCGCGTGGGAACGAGGAGAACGTGGTCGGTCCCCTATTTTACTCGCTATTCTACTCGGCGTCGCTTAAGGCCAGCGCCTTGGCGCTGATTAACAGGGTTACTCCAAATCTCGCGGTAGAGGTTTTCATCGTAAAAATCCTATTGGTTTTTATTTTTAACTGATTGCGCAAGTTGCATCAAGCGCGAGCCGGCTTTCAAGCTGGCATCGGAAAAGGTTTCCGGGTCTAACATCAAGCGGATCTTGTTGTCGCGCGGAAAGAATTGCACCATCCCGCCTTGAACCACGAAATTGTCCATATCACTGACCGTCAGCACCGGTTGGTTTTTTAACGTGGCGAAAATCGCCGGCACCCGAAGTTGCTCGGAATCGCTGATAAACACGCTGTGACATCCCAGCGCTTCGGTAGCCTTAGTAATCCGGCGCACCGCTACCGGATGGCCAAAAATGGTTTGGTTGGCGGTAATCACGTCAAGTCGTTCGCCGAAGGGGTCGTTGCCCAGAACACAAATATAGAGGGGGGCATCAGCACTCTTAAAGGAACGGTCCGGCCAAGTGACGAATTTACCGAGATTGAAGAAAAACGCGGCTTTGATTTCATACTCCTTCGCAGCATCCAGGGCCAAGGCGGGGAATGCCAGGCCTAAGGTTAGGCTGGCGACGGAAAATAATTTTTTGAACATGGAAACCCTCCTAACTGATTAAAATTGATAACGAATTTCACCAAACCATTCGCGCCCGGCTTTGGGGTAATCGCCGATTAAGCGCGGGTCGCCGGGTTCACGGCGGTCTTCGTCGAGGGCATTGCGCACACCGATGGCGATGTTCCATGGCATTTTCGCGGACACGTCTTTGTAGCGCAACGTCACGTCCAACTCGACATAATCTTCCATTAGCGGACGTTTATCGCCCAGCGGACGGTCGCGGTCGGCAACCCAATTGACGCGAGTATCGAAAAACCAACTATTACCCAGTAGCCAGTCGTGGCGCAGATAAATTTTATGATGCGGATAATTGCCCGCTGCCACACCATCGCCATCTTCCGCCTGAGAATAGGCGTAATTCGCCAACAGGCTGGATTTATTATTGATTTTCCAACGGCTTTCGACCTCAAAACCATCTCCTTTCAGGGTGCCGATGTTGTCATACATATAAATCCCACCGATGGCCGTACCGGTCACTGCAATGAAGCGCCGTTGAATCTTGTCGCTGAATTTGTAGTGAAACAGGTTGAGCGTTAAGTTCAGGCTATCGCTGGCACGGTAATCAAAGGCGAGTTCCCAGGTGGTGTTGGTTTCCGCTTGCAGATTGGGATTGCCAACCACGGTAGCATTGCGCGGTACATACATTTCGATGAAAGAAGGCGCACGAAATGCCGTACCGTATAGTAGCTTGGAGGTTAAACGCGGGTTAATTTGCCACACCAGCGCGGCGCGTGGATTGGTGGTACTGTTAAAATCGGAGTACCAGTCGTAACGCGCACCCAGCGTCAATTCCCAATTGGGCGCGAAATTCCAAGTATCCTGCGCAAACAGGTAGCTGTTTTCGCGGATATTTTCAGGCAATATGATGAGTCCCAAGGTCCGCGCATCCACCATAACCGGATTTTGTTTGTTAGGCATCAATGACCAGGGCATCTTGTGCAGATCGGTATACAAATAACCGCTACCGAAACGCAACACATGGCGGTTCAAGCCACGATAACTGGCAGTCAAATCCAAACGAGTGTCGCGCTGATGATCTCCCAGGTTGTTGGGCGAACCATAAGGCAGGTACTCGCCATTGCGGATCGCGCCGGGGCGGGCGCTGTGAGCGTTAAACCGATCCTCTGCCATGTCGCGGTAACTAAGTTGCGCGCTGGTTTCCCAATGCTCGCCCACATGCGGATTGTGGTACAGCACATCGGCTCGTACCTGATCATACTCGTAATATTCTTCCGGGTTCACCATGGCAAGGGTGCCCAGAGCAGCGCCCATATCGCTACTACGCAACCAATGCACATCCATGCGCCAATTGCCTTTGCTGGCATTGGCAAGCAGATTCAGTTGTCGCTGTTGCAAATAGGCACGCCCCGGCGTTTCGCTGACGTGCGTACCGGTGACTTGATCCAGCAGGGATTGCGCGTCCTGATGAATGGTTTCCCGATGCCCGTCGGTAGTCATGTAATCCAAGCTGAGTGCCAAATCAAAGCCATTGACTTTGCCGCCATACTGTAACCAGGGGTTATAGGTGTCGTAGCTACCCAAACGCAGCCCCGCTTCCGTACCCGGCATATCCGCCGCCGTTTTGGTGAGGATATTGATAACGCCCGATACCGCGTCTGCGCCATACAGCGCCGAGCCGGGTCCGCGAATCACTTCAATGCGCTGAATCATCTGTACTGGTGGTGCAGACCAGGTCCCGCGACTGCCATCCATCACGTTTTTCACCGGAATGCCGTTGATCATCAGCAACACTTCATAATTGATGGCGGAATGCACGCCGCGCACATCGTACTGCGGCGCAAAACGCACTTCCGACAATGCGATGTGCATCCCCGGCACCGCTTCGAGAATTTCATCTAAACTCCGTGCGCCCATCGCTTCAATGTCTTGCGCGGTAATCACCGTGGTGGAAGCGGGCGCGGTGGCGGTGTTTTGCTGAAAACCGGAAGCGACTTTGACGCTTTGCGACTTGACCAAGCCGTCAAAAACATCAAATACGTCATCTAATTTAATTTCGACTTCCTGCAAATCCTCCAGGGAAAGGCCGCGCAACGCTTCCAGGCGGGCTGTTTCGGCATCCGTCAGGGAATAAGCGGAATTGCTCAAAATCGTGGCGATGGCACAAATCAATATCTTTTTTTTCATAACTCAAACTCCCTAAAAGTTTAAAACTGATAATTCACACTCAGTGTGTAGGTCGGGTTAGCGAGCGTAGGGTGCGTTAGGCGCGTCTTGTTGCGCGCCCCCCGTCACGCACCTTCTGACAAATTCCCTCTGGGGGTCGTCTGAAGAACGTAGGTCGGCAATCCATTCCCGACATTTCAGAGTAATACTGCCATCAAAAGTCGGCACGCAGAAGAAATAGGGGACCGACCACATTTATTTTTGAAACAACTCTTACCCTCAAAATGGAAGTGTTCCTTGTCCTTCTTCCAAATGGGCTTTTTGTGGTCTTCCTGGTACACCACGCCAAGTTCTACGCCCAATAGCTAAAGCCACATAGCCTCCATTAGTCGCCTTTCTCGTTCCCATGCGCCAGCATCACTGCCATTAAGTTAAGGCGCGTTGGAGTCCAAATCTTCAGATTTGGACGAGATTGGTCAAGGTAAGACGGCGTTGCCAAATCTGAAGATTTGGACTCCAACGCCGTAACTTCAGCTTAACTTAATGGCATTGATGCGCCAGCATGGGAATGCCGTGTCGACGCGCCAGCGTCGAGTGGGACGCACCCGGCATTTCCACGCTGGCGCGTGGGAACGAGAGTTCTTTTTCAAATTCCAACTAATTTTTTGATTTGGACTGATTTTTAGGACCATAAAAAAAAGCCGTGTCCCTTCGCAGGAGACACGGCAAATAAGGTTGGTTGGGAGGGAATGAGCAAAAGGAGAGAGTGCCCTTCGCTCAGTTTATATCAATTTATATTAATTTATGTCGATAGTATTATTTACTCACCTTACGCCTAACCACCTCCAACCCCCTTATTAGCAAGGAGAGGTTAGAGGTGGTTGAATCATTTATTGAATACTTTCAATCAATAATACTTGGGTATGGCCTGTAGAGTATGTCACGGTGTAGTCAACATTCCCATTGCCATCAATATCGGCCAGTGGAGTTAAAGTGGCGGTATTCTCAGTAACAGAAGCAATCGAACCACCAGCACCAACGCTAGGCGCGGTTACTTGGTAAGAGACTTTTCCAGTAATCTTGCCACCATTAGCTAAAGTTAGCGTGACGACACCATTGTCACTGATTTCGGCTTGGCCAAATTGGTTAAGTGCGGCTAACAACGCATCGGCATTAAAGGAGACTGGATTCAATGCCCAATTTTGAGTATTACCGTTGCAATCACTGAAAGTCAGACTGCTAAAATCGTCAGACAGTTGCGCGTCGGTGATAGGACAATTGGCGCTACGAGTACTACGATTACCACTACGTGGAGTACCTTCAAGTGCAGGTTGCACAATAAATTGTTGGTTGCCAATGTAGAGCGTAATCTTGCCACCTTGGCTTTCTACCATCAAACCTTCGGCATTGCCTAAGGCTAAACGCACGGCTTCGACCACATCACCTGGAACGATGCGATATTTCGTCACAATAACGACATCACCACTGCCTGCTGATAGCCAAGAGCGATATTGACATTCCTTCGCTGGCCATTCAATGGACTCTATATCATAATAGGACAATGATTTGAAGCTACGTGAGGCTTCTACTTTGCAGGTTTCGGGATTAAAAGCAATAATCCCCATGTTATCCTTATTATGAGAAGCTAAGAGTAACAAGCCATTGGGTTGCATTTCTAAGGCTTCGGCTTCAAGACCGACTAGCCCTGGATGACATTTTAGAGCTACGGTTTGTGTCGCAACATCATATTCCCAAATTTGAGTGCCATAAGGCTCGGTGGTATTGTTAACTCTCACCCCGTATAGTTTCGTGCCATCATTACTAAACGCCACCCCTTGGATGGTGGGATCGAGGAAAGGAAACTCTTTAACTAAAGTGCATTTGCCGGTGCCAAGGTCAATGGTGATAGGACCAGATTTACCAGCGGCGGGTTTACCTTCCACGCCACCACTTGCCCAACCCCAGATAGTGCCATCAATCGGATTGTAAGTCAAGGAGGACACTTCATAGCAACCAGTGAAGTCAGGAGTGCCAATTAATCTGAGCGCCCCAGATTGGCGATCAATTTCATAGAGCGCACCTTGTGGCATCAGATAAATCACCTTGCCAGCAGCATCGTGCTTGCATACCATCTTAGCTAAACCTTGCTTGGTGAGACCATTTTGCTCTTTTACACACTCCAAGTCACCACCAGAGGTGCCATATAATTTACCGGTCGCCTCGTCAATCGCCAATCCTTCAATATCAAGTGTAGGATAAAGTGGGCCTATAGGTCTGACGGCACCTATCCCTGAATTGGCATACGGATCAATTTCCACCACTTGCGTATCATATTGTCCTTCGTCGTGGAGCGCATACATTAAGCAATCGGCTTCAGGTTGACACGCGACGGCTTCAAAGTCGGTTTGCGGCTTACCGGCCGGTGGTAATAATTTACCCAATCGTGAAACGGCACCAGAATTTTTGTCAATTTGATACAGTTGGTTGCTTGCTTCACCCGCTTTATAGCCGGTGGTGCCATATAACATGAAGTTACCATCACCATCTGCATGTTTGTCGAAATCCAAGCTTTCCATATCGTCAACACCAACATTGCGCTCGCGATCGACATTGTAACCCTTTAAAATAGCTTCTCCAACTGGTGCATCACCGGCACCTCGTGGCAATACAGCTAACGCGCTCTGAATACCATCGCCCGTATTTGCTACGATGTATAACGTGCCATCCTTTGGATCACTGGCAATGTCGTCCACATTATCCAAATCCGGATGGCCAGGCACGGTAATAACGACATAATCTACACCGGCACCAAACGCATCTTTCACTAGCGTGCCAGTATGAGGATTAATTTGAACTAAGAGATCATACTCAAGATCCAAATGACGACGATGCGTACCATACATCACTCCTTCTTGAGCATAATCAAAGGTCAGACCATCCACATCATTAATGACAATTGGGCCTAATTTGCCATTTGCAGTGCCGAAACTGCTACCTGCTATAGGTTCAAACAAGCCGGTCTTTAAGTTTAGTGTACCGAATTGACCAAGATCAGTTGGCGCAACGGTCCCCCACTTATCTACCGGATCCCCAGAATTGAAAGCATAGAGCGTTTCTCCTTTGGGATCAAACGTAATTGCTTCCAAGTGGTTGGTGCCAGTGAAATCGCCGACAGTTTCGGTCATTCCATTGGAATATAATTTTACCATGACATCTGCTGATGCTGATCCCGCTTTGCCATCATTATCAGCGACACCATAACATACCATTGCCGTTGCGGGTTGCCATGAAGTTGCTACTAACCCTCCTATCATAAGACTTTTTAATAGCCGTGGCCATGGATTTTTTAGAGATTGGTTACACATTTTGTATTTCCTCCTTAATAATCTCAACGATGACATAACAACGATTGTTATGCTTTCAATTACAAGCACATCCCTGAATGCAATAAAGCCCCAAAATTTTTGATTACTGTAACGAGCAGAAATAAATCACACGAAACAAATAAATTTTGCTATATTAACATACTAATTTATTGGTAACTTTCCAGAAATCATTTAAAATCGAAATTTTAAGATAATTCCCATTCCTCGGGTCTATACTAGCATATTTTGTGCCATTTTTATTAAGTTATTAATTACTAATAATTTGACAATATATTAAGAACTTTTTTATGAACTTTAAACTGCTGAAAATCAGCACTGTTGTTTATTTTCAGCACCTCTCATTATATTAATGATATTTTCATTATGTTTAATAAAACAAGGTTAATTATGAATAGAACGTTATTTTTAATCATTTTAATTGTTAAAATTTTATGTTTACCTACCCTAGCCTCCTCTCATGAAATCATCACACGAATTAGTCAAACACCTGAGCAATTCAGCGGTAATGGCGATTCTTGGTCGCCCGCTATTTCGAATAATGGTCGTTATCTCGCTTTCCATTCCTCAGCCAGTAATTTGGTTGCCAATGATCGTAACGGTTTCGCCGACATTTTTGTCTATGACCGCCAAACTACTCAAATCGAACGAGTCAGTATCGCCAACACGGGCGAGGAAGCCAATTTTATTTCCATGTTTGCGTCGATTTCTGGCGATGGTCGTTATGTCGCGTTTCAATCGGATGCCAACAATTTAGTGGAAACTGAAGATACCAATGGTACCGCGGATATTTTTGTCTATGACCGCGAGACTCACACCACCCAGTTAATCAGTATTGCTCCCGACGGTGAGCCTGCCAACAATACCTCTTCGGAACCGAATATTTCGGAGGACGGTCGCTATGTGGTTTTTCATTCTTACGCTTCCAATTTAGTGCCGAAAGGTACTAAAGATACTAACGATTCAATCGATGTGTTTAGTTATGACTTAACCACACAGGAAATCACTTGTCTCAGTGTCACCAATAAAGGTAAACAAAGTAACGGTGCCTCTTATGGTGCGGTCATTTCCGCCGATAACAATTATGTGGCATTTAGTTCAGAAGCGACTAATTTGGTGGCCGGCGATACGAATAAAGCCACTGATGTTTTTGTACAGGACCGCCAAACTGGAGAAATCACACGAGTTAGCATCAACCATGACGGCGTGCAGGGTGATGAAGATTCGTTTACCCCCAGTTTATCCGCCGATGGTCGCTATGTCGCTTTAGTGTCCAGAGCGTCTAATCTGGTTGCTAGTGGGAGCAGTGAGACCAATAAAAATAATACTCAGGCCGTCGAAAATATTTTTGTCCATGACCGGCAAACTGGGGAGACGACCCTGGTGAGTTTAGGAGACGACGGTAGCCCCGCCAACGCCAGTGCATTCAGTCCCACCCTCTCCGCTGACGGTCGCTACGTCGTATTCAATGCGGAAGCGGATAACTTGGTCAAGGACGATACTAATGGCAGTACCGATGTCTTTATCTATGACCGGAAGACTAAAACCACCCAACGGTTAACTTTAATTGGAGAAGGACCGAAAGAGCCTTACACTACGTTCAATCGGCCTGCTCTCTCCAAAAATGGGCGCTGGATCGCCTTTGAATCCAGTGCGTGGAATTTAGTCACGGATGATTTCAATGAAGCCACTGACATTTTCCTCTACGACCTGGAATATTATGCCAGTTTTGATCCAACCACCGGCAAATTATACATCCCCGTCTTAACCGTCAAAGACTTTGGTTTATTTAGAGCCTCCTTATTATTAATTCCTGACCAGACACCCCTCCAATTGAGTTTACAACGAATCAGCTCTTTTGAGATTCCACTCGTCGGCGATATTGCCTCGTCTTATCAAGTAGAAACCAATACCCTGCAATTACCAAAAATCGAAATAGTGACCCCAGACCAAATCCTACAATGCACCGCTACCCTGGTCACCAATTCAGAATTAACTCTTTTCACGGCTACGACCATAGTCTGTAAAAATCCAGGTAGTCAGTAGTAAGTACTGAAGCAGAAATTCGGCGGTATTTTCCCTCACCCCCGGCCCCTCTCCCAGAGGGAGAGGGGCGAAAGAACATACGAGAAAATTTATACTTCAGTACTTACCTACTCCCAACCACCTCCAGTATAACGATTTTGGAGTCCGGAATTTATTCCGTTAGAATGCGGCATTCAGTCGCTTTCAACGGAATAAATGCCGGACCCCCAACGGCGCGGAATAAATTCCGTATTCCAACAGCCATTTGACACGCCTGAGATTATCGCGTATACTCCAAAAATATGAATCCCCAACCCATTCAATACACTCTTTTTGAGAATTTACGGTCAGCCATTCGAACCTTTTTGGCAGCCCCGCCAGCGGCCACCCCGGTGCATCTGATTACGGCATTTAGTGAGGCTTTACAAAACCTTAATGTGATTCTACCCCCACGCTTATTTTATGAAGCCGTCGAATGCGCCAATATAGCGATTTCTATCACTGACCTAGAAGCCAATGTGTTATATGCCAATCCGGCATTTGAACGAGTCACTGGTTATTCTCCCACCGAAATCATTGGTCAAAATGAATCGATGTTGTCAAATAAAACGACTTCGCCAGTAGTTTATGCGACTATCTGGGAATGTTTACGTCAGCAAAAATCGTGGTCCGGAATTTTGTCCAATCAACGCAAAGATGGGCACGCCTACTTAGCGGAAGTCAATATTGCCCCAGTGTTGGATGTAAACCAGCAGACACTCTATTATTTAGCGGTGCATCGTGATGTGACTAACCTGCATCGACTAGAGCAACAAATACAGAATCAAAAAAATTTAATCGAATCAGTAGTGGATTCCGCCCCAGTGGTAATGGTCTTACTAGAAGAAACGGGTAATATCGTACTGGCTAACCAAAAATATAAAAAATTAGCGGCGGATTTCCCCGTTGAGGAACCAATTACCTGGTTCCTAAATGCAATTAAAGCGCAACTTCAGGAAAAATACACGCCTCATCATAATTTTACTAATGTAGAAGTACAATTTGAACTGGGTGGACGTGAGCCAGCGCATTGGTTTGCTTGCTCTGGTCATTGGTTTACGGAAACTGACAGTAATGCCAATGGTCTATTGGCCGAGCGAGCCAATACTTATTTTCTATTGGTGGTCAATGATATTACCGCGCTCAAACGTCAACAAGAAGAAATGCGAACCAATGCGTTACGCGCACTGTTAGCCGAAGCCGAGTTGACTGAAGGAATGCGCGAAATGTTAGCCGGCGCGATTCATCAATTAGCAGGGCCAATTAATCTGATTACGGCCGCCGTAGGTATGTTAAAACGACGCGCCCAGTCTCAAGGCAAAGAAGAACCGCTTTGTCTGGCGTTACAAGAGACTTTAGAAAAAAGCACCCAAGTCTTAGATGAGTTACGTCAGTGTATTCCCAACTTAGACCATCCCACTGAACCAGTGAGGCTCGTCAATTTAAATGAATTACTGCGGGACCTCTTAAGTATTTCTACACAACGTTTGTTAGCCCAAGGCATCGTCGTGGACTGGCAACCGGCCTTGGTCTTACCTGCTATCTTAGGTCATGTGGGACCTTTACGTAGCCTGTTCAAACATCTACTCGATAATGCCATCGAAGCCATGAGTAATTCACGTTCGCTTCGTGAATTACGAATTAGCACCAGTGGTGATGCGGAGACCGTCAAATTCGTGATTGAAGACACTGGGCCAGGAATTCCTGAAGCATTGCGTTTTAAAGTGTTTGAACCGTTTTTTACTACCAAAAAATTGGCCCGCAAAACCGGCATGGGATTGGCCGCCGTACAAGAAATCGTCAATTGTCATGAAGGAACGATTCGCATTGACTCCACTTATATGAATGGTTGTCGTATGATTATTCAATTCCCCACGGCCCATTATCGGAAGAAGAATTAAGTGTCTATACCGCCAGCCAAACCTCCTTTATCTAATCGCACGGCTTTAATTGAAGCAGAGCTAGAAGCCCTGTTTCGAGTTGGGCAAGTGCTCGGTCGTTCGCTAAAATTACAAGCGACTTTACAAGAAGTTTTACAAGTGCTCCACGAACATACTGGTATGCACTATGGCATGGTCACTTTACGTGGCGATAATGATGAATTAGCCATCAGTGCCGTCTATTGTGGTGATCGACAATTACCGAATACGATTCTCGCTTATCGCCGCGGCGAGGGACTGATTGGGGCGATTTTGGACAGTGGGAAAACGCTCATTATTGAACGAATTGCGGAAGACCCTCGTTTTTTAGATCGCTTAGGACTGTATGACCCCGAATTGCCATTTATTGGGGTACCGATTTATGTAGAAGACCTGCGAATTGGGGTCTTGACGGCGCAACCGAATACGGGTAATGACGGTTTATTACCAGACCGTGCCCGCTTTATGGAAATGGTAGCGCAATTAGTAGCACAGCGGGTACGTTTAGCCAATGAAATTGAACTGGAGCGGCGTGATTTAACTGATGAGCGGGACCGCTTGCGGCGCGTAGTTCGCTCGGATTATGGTTTTGACAACATCATTGGCCACACACCTGCCATGAACAAAATTTTTGAATTGGTCCGGCAAGTCGCTAAATGGAATACCACGGTATTGATTCGAGGTGAATCTGGCATCGGTAAGGAATTAATTGCTAATGCGATTCACTATAATTCACCTCGTAGCCACAATGAGTTTATTAAAGTGAATTGCGCCGCCTTGCCAGATAATTTATTGGAATCCGAGTTATTTGGCCATGAGAAAGGTGCATTTAGTGGCGCGATTAACCAACATAAAGGACGATTTGAACGAGCCGATGGCGGCACCTTGTTTTTAGATGAAATTGGGGAGACTTCGGCGACGTTTCAAGCCAAGTTATTGCGCGTGTTACAAGAAGGTGAATTTGAACGGGTCGGTGGTAATCGTACTCTTAAAGTCGATATTCGCATTATTACTGCAACCAATGTTGATTTAGAAGAAGCCGTAGAAAAAGGTCAGTTTCGGGAAGACCTGTATTATCGGCTGAATGTGATGCCAATTTATCTGCCTCCTTTGCGCGAACGAGTTGAAGATATTCCAGAATTAAGTCACTTTTTGATTAAGAAAATTGCCAAAAAGCAAGGGCGCAAATTACAATTGACCGACAGTGCGATTCGTTTACTGATGTCTCACCGCTGGCCTGGTAACATTCGTGAATTAGAAAATTGTTTAGAACGTGCTGCGATTATTGGTGAAGATGGAATCATCGACCGCTCGATCATCAGTTTGACGGGTTTAGCAGATGAATTGCCACTAAGTAGCACCAACCAGACGCGGCCTAAAGTCGATTTAAAAAACTCTGGTTTAGATGAGCGTGAACGAGTGATTGCCGCGTTAGAGCAAGCCGGCTGGGTGCAAGCGAAAGCCGCCCGGTTGTTAGGAATGACCCCGCGTCAAATTGCTTATCGGATTCAAACTTTGAAAATTAAAGTACGAAATATTTAGTGCCACCGGGTGAATTCTACGCGCCTAATGACAACGTGTTTGGAGTTAGCTTAATTCCACCAGGATTATTCCAAGTAGTGAAGCATAAATTTTCTCGCATTTTCTTTCGCCCCTCTCCCTCTGGGAGAGGGGCCGGGGGTGAGGGAAAATACCGTAGAATTTCTGCTTCAGTACTTACCAGGATTATTCTACCAGAATTATTCTACCAGGAGTTCAAAGCGAATCTTTGTAATAGTTTCAAAGCTTCGCACCACCCCCAACCCCTCCTTAGTAAGGAGGGGAGCGACCTCCCCTCTTTCTCCCCTCCTTAGTAAGGAGGGGAGCGACCTCCCCTCTTTCTCCCCTCCTTACTAAGGAGGGGTTGGGGGTGGTGGTGTTAACCGCGCGTAAGGTGAGTGAATCAATCGCCGCTTGGCACACTTCAATTTATATTTCCCCACACAGTTGACAGCGACAACCATTTTTATTAAAATAGCTATGGTTTCGGCAAAATTGGACCACTTACTTATTGTAAACTCCTAATTTAAAAGTCGATACCTAAAAAGTATCCATTAACTCCCAAATATTGTTGACCTAATCATCGAGGCAAATGCCATGAAGAAAATCCTGTTTACCATCCTTCTCTCATCAATCACTACAGTTAGCCTAGCTAAAGAACTAGATCAAGCGCGATTTGACCAAGGCAAAGCGGTGTATGACAAAGTTTGCACCGTCTGCCATAATTACCTGCCGCCCCCTAAAAATGCACCACCCATATTTGGCATCTCTACTCATTACCACCAAGCCTTTGCCGATGGCGATAAAGCCATTGCTCACATTATTGACTATCTCAAAAAACCTGCCGCCAATAAATCTATGTTACCCCCGATGGCCACACAAAGATGGGGTCTCATGGTACCACCTCCATTATCCGACGAAGAACTTCGTGCAGTGGCCTACTGGGTGTGGGAAGTCTATCATGTTGAATGTGCGAGAACACCAAATTTAGGGTTTTGTCGACATTAAATATAGCCAGATAGGGTGGGCAAACGTCCTTTTGTTGGCCCACCTGTTATCACCACAGCCAGGTAGGGTGGGCAAACGTCCTTTTGTTGGCCCACCTGTTATCACCACGGTCGATAGTGGTGGGCAACGATAAAACCGTTGCCCACCCTACTTGACTTGGCATGGCCCTCTGGAGGAGCGGTTATCTTTGGAAGAGATTAACGACTTGGTGCATCAAGTCCGACGTGAACGAAAAGGGGTCTAAGGGATGCGAATTGTCGTTGATACCAATATTTGGATTTCGGGCTTGCTGTGGCGAGGTTTAGCCTGGCAATTATTACGTCTGGCAGAACAAGGACCAGTGAAACTTTGTATGGCCCCGGCGATGCTGGACGAATTAAGTTACGTTCTCACCTACCAAAAACTACAAGCCCGTTTGTCCAAATCTGAAGATTTGGACTCCAGAATCTATTACAATATGATTACTGTTACTTACGAGTTATTTCAGGAGTACCCATTATGTGGCAAGACCCCATTGTTGAGAAATTGCACCGTTATCGTGAAGCCCACGCCAAGCAGTTTAATTATGACTTATGGGCTATGTATGAGGACATCAAAGTCAAACAGAAACAATATGAACAGGAAGGCTGGCGAGTAGTTTCGCGTTGTGCTTCGGACACTCAAGAGAAGAAAGAGTTACCCATAGTCTAGCCAGATGAGAACTATCGGAGTGGAGGCTTTAGCCGGTGACGTGCTACCATTACCGGCTAAAGCCTCACTGCCATTAAGTTAAGGAATCCCCCGGTCAGGTTTTAACCTTGAAGATCTGGTTTTAGACCTTCAAGGTTTCTTTCGCCGGCTTAATTTAATGGCATTGCGGCTAAAGCCTCCACTCCAGTATATTCCAAAATAGGATAGTGATGCAATGTGGGTGAAATGATACCCATTGAAATAGATTTGACAACTTTTGAAAAGTTGTCAAATCTCAGCCGGTGAAGAGGAGTCAATTAATGAACAATACCGTAGTTTTTATCAGCGCCTTTTAAAGGAGGTAAAAATTTATGTCATCCTTTCGTAAAATTGTGTTTCTCACTACCCAGCCCATCGAGTTCACTGCGGTTACGGCTTATCTGACCCACTTAGTGGAAAAGGTCACTTTGGAGGGTACTGTTTATGAAGTAGGCTATTATCAAGCCCGAAGAGGGTATATCTGGGAAGTAATCGTCATCGAGACTGGACGCGGTAGCATCAATGCGGCCCTGGAAACGCATCGTGCCATTAAGGAGTTTAGTCCTGCTTATCTCTTTTCGGTGGGGATGGCAGGAGGAATTAAGGAGGTAGCATTAGGTGAGGTGGTCGTAGCGAGTACGGCCAGGAGTTATGAAAGTGCCAAAGCAGAGGGTGTAACAATTAAACCCCATCTGGAATATTCTTCGCCAGCGTTGGTGACACTCGCTTCTCAGATTGCTAAACATAATCAATGGTTACAGAAAATCATTGAACCTCAAAGTACCCTGAAGGTGTCCGTAGGTCCAATCGTGTCAGGGGAGGGGATGATGGTTGCACCAGAGTTTACGGGTGGTGACGCAGTAGCTATAGACCAGGGCGGTATTGGTTTTTTGCAAGGGATAGCAGATAATTCCAAGATTCAAGGCATCGTCATTCGTGGGATTTCAGAGTTATTGCGAGTCAAACCAGAGAAGAAATGGCAACCCATTGCCGCCCAAAACGCCGTAGCTTTTGCCTTTGCGATGTTAGATGAACTGCCGCCATCTGGGGCATCTCTCCAAAAGAAGAAAAGCCGTTCTACTTCTCTCTCACGAGTTTAGGAGAGAGGGGGGAGGAAAATTGCAAAGTCTGATTCAGACAATCAATAGTAGTCGTATCTCTATAACCAGTCACATTAAACCGCCGACCTTATGAAACCCAGTGTCTATCTTGAAACCAGTTTTATCAGTTACTTAACAGGCCCAGTCAGCCAGAATGTTATTACGGCCGCACCTCTGGAGTGCAATAAGGATTATTGCACCACCTTCGCAATAATTCTTATTGCGCTCCAGAGGCGCCAATTGCGCTCAACTTCTGGAGTGCAATAAGGATTATTGCACCATTTGCCAATGCTCAACTGTACAGGTTACGTCAAATTAGTTAGCAACGAGGATATGAACTGCCTATCCTCTGTACCCCTTACGAATTATTCTAGGAGACCCTATTATATGGAAAGACCCCATTGTGGAAAAACTGCAAAGTTATCGCGAAGTCCACGCCAAAAACCAGAGACCAACTCAACTATGAAAAAAACCACGCAGAAGAAATCCTTTTCCAGCTTTGATACTAAGACCGCTTTTCAACACCTCGGGTTACAGAGCTTGTTAAAATGGCAGATAATGGCAACTTCCTTGCCCCCCAGTGACTTCTTTCTGAAACATTGGCAACGGTTGGAACAATATTTCAATTTGACCTCCGAACGAGAGAGAGAATTGTTAATTGATGCCCTCTGTGAAGAGGCCATTTCTTACTATTCACATCTGAAAATTTGGAAGTCCGCACCACTGGAAGGTGCCAACACCGCGGGCATTGCAGACTATGTGATTGCTGCACCGAAAGCCTATTTAGACCTCCCGTTGCTATGCGTCGTGGAAGCGAAACGAGATGATTTTGAACAAGGAGAAGCACAATGTCTCGTGGAATTACAAGTCTGTGATGAACTGAATCGGCAGGCGGGTCAAACGGTGGACGTGTTTGGGATGGTGACGAATGGCAAGGTCTGGCAATTCTACAAATGGACCACCGTACCAAAAGTCTATGTTTCCTTGCCCTATTCTATCCAGGACTTGGCACAATTGTTAGGCGTGTTACATTGGATATTTGGGGAGTGTGAAGCACAAATGAAGGGGGACTCACTGAAGTCAAATCACCCGAAGACGTAGGACTAGAGGCTTTAGCCGCACTGCCATTAAGTTAAGGAATTTAACGGCGTTGGAGTCCAAATCTTCAGATTTGGAAACGCCGTCTCACCTTGTCCAAATCTGAAGATTTGGACTCCAACTCGGCTTAACTTAATGGCATTGAGGCTTTAGCCGGCCTTGCTACTCTACTTGATTTAAGTTACAATCTGCATTCTACCTAAATTAATCTATCTTACACAGGTCATACTTATGGCAACTTTACAACTTCGCTTTACTTTAGAAGGGCTTGGCGCGTCTGAATCAGAAATTGCGCTAGGTAGTTTACAACAATGGTTAGAAGAGGCTGGTTTTAATGTAGAATTAGAAACTGAACCGCCCGTTGCCGATGAAATGGGCGGTATGAAAAAGACCGTGGTCTTGTATGTGAGTCTCAGTTTGATGGCGGAGGCTTTACATCAGACTCACCAATGGCAACAGCAAGAAGAATTGACGGGTCAAGTCGTATTGCATTCTACGGGGAATCAGGAACATGATGATGATATTCGAGAAGTGCTTAAACGCGAGGGAATACATATTGAAGTGCGGGAATTAGAACAGCCCGTTCGTAATGGGAAACCGTCAGTGACAGAATCGCCGCCGACGGGGAAGAAATAAGGTAGTCACGGTCCACGGTCCAGGAGTCCAAAGCGAAGCTTTGTACGTACAAAGCTTCGCTTTGGACTCCTGGGTCTGGGTCTGAATATTACTATACTAAAAATAACTAACTATGACTCAAACTCCTTTATCCATTCAACCAGCAGATACCTGGGTCTTGCTGATTGGCATGGGAAAGTTTACAGACCCTAAACTGCACGCCATTCCTGCGGTTTATAAGAACTTAGAGAAGTTACGCCAGTTATTGGTTAATCCTGAGATTATGGGGATTCCAGATACTCATATCCTTGAGATTAAAGATGAGGAAAGAAACGTTCTTTATCAACAGTTGATAGCGATAATGGAGTCATTGCCTAAATCGTTCGATACGTTGATGGTCTATTATGTGGGACATGGTATCCATGACGATGATGATGTCTCTCTGGCAGCCACTGATAGCATATATAAAGAACCAACGACTGGCATGGCTTTTGAACAACTGTGGGATAAAACCAAAAAGGCCAGTAATTTGTTGTATATATTAGATTGCTGTTTTAGTGGTAGGGCTTCCAAGGTAATCGAACAGCAGGGTCAAAAAAATATTGCGATGTTGACAGCTTCTTCCTCCACCGACCCTGCTAAAGCCCCGACCGATAAATCTCATACGGCGTTTACAGAGTGTTTGATTCGATTATTGGAACAAGGTTGTGGCAATGAACAGGCATTAACACCGCATAGTTTGTTTAAAGAGTTGAAGATACAGCTACCTGAGAATGGGTATCCTATGCCTTCTTATATTCATGTCATGGGAGAGATACGATTTGCCTATAACCGTGCCTATCATCCTCCTGGCCTCAGCAACGTCTCTCCCCTCCTTACCAAGGAGGGGCCGGGGGTGGTCTTCACCATTCCTCTCGCCCGAAATCTCCGTTTCGTCGGTCGTCAAGACCTCTTAACGCAATTGCACACGACCTTGACCACCCAACGCTTGGTCGCTTTATGTGGATTAGGCGGCGTGGGGAAAACGCAAGTGGCGGTGGAATATGCTTATCGGCATCAGCAGGAGTATCTCGCGGTGTTATGGTTAAGTCTCTCCTCAGCGACGGAGGTTCACAGTCGGTTTGCCACCTTGGCGGAAAGCTTGGGGATTCCGGTCTTGCAACAGAAACCGGAGGACTTAGTGGCACAAGTGAAGCAGTGGCTGGCCTCGCATCAGGACTGGTTGTTGTTAGTAGATAATGCCGATGAGTTAGACAGTCTCAAGTCCTTTATGCCGTTATTGCCCGCGACTGTGACGGGACGGGTGTTATTCACCACGCGGCAGCAGCATCCACCGTTGCCCATTCGGCATGTCGCTATGGAGACGTTGACAGTGGAAGCGGGGGCGGGGTTTATCGTGCAACAGGTGTATGAAGTCACGGAAGCGGAGGTGGTCCAGCATGGTGAGTATTTAGCAGCGCAAGCCTTGAGTCAGCAGTTGGGAGGATTGCCATTGGCGTTAACCCAAGCGGCGGCGTATATGCGGGCGCATAGTTGTTGCTGTGCCGATTATCTGGACTTATATCGGGAGTATCAACAGGATTTATTAGCGGAACGCGGGGAGGTATTGATGGCGGGTGACCATCCAGATTCGGTAGCGATTACTTTTGAAGTGTCCTTGTAGCCGTTGCGCACCCAGCAACCGCAAGCGATTGAGTTGTTATACTGTTGTGCGGTGTTGCATCCTGACGGGATTCCAAAGGAGGTGTTAATGACGGCCTTGGCGGTGAATCAGTCACGACTGAATGAGTTGTTGGAACCGCTGTTGGGTTATTCCTTGTTGACTCGTCACCCGGGGCAAAAGGCGGTGAGTATTCATAAGTTAGTGCAAGCAGTGTTGCGGTTGGAGTTAGGGGCAGCGTTGCCACAATGGATAGCCCGTCTGGTCGCGGTGGTGGAGAAGTTGTTTCCAGAGACGCTAGAATCTAATCCACAGTGGGCACAAGTGGAACATTGGCAACGGTGCGAACGGTTATTAGCCAGTGCTTTAGCATGTGCCGAGGAGATTAAGCAATCTCACTTAGCGACTGACACTGCTGCCCGTTTGTTGCAACGGTTGGCGGATTATCTGGGAAAGAATGCGGATTATGGGCAGTCCTTGCAGTGGTATGAACTGGCGTTAGCGATTTATGAACAGGTGGGGGGGAAGGAACTTGAGGCGGTTTCTATTCGCAATAATATGGTAGAGTTGTATGACTACAAAGGTGATTACGACATTGCTTTGTCTTTGATTAAAGACACTCTGGAGATGAGTGAGCGTGTGTTGGGTGACAAGCATCTTAAAACCGCAGAAAGTCTCTCTACCTTGGGATGGATATATTACCACAAAGGTGATTATGACCATGCTTTACATCTGTGTCAACGGGCGCTAGACATTCGTGAACAGTTACTAGACAAATACCACTATGACATGGCTAATAGCTTTAATCATCTAGGTGCCGTGTATCTTGCTAAAGGTAACTATGATAAAGCCTTACCTTTGTTAAATTGCAGTCTTAAAATTAAGGAACGTGTTTTGGGGCCAAATCATCCTCAAACAGCCATCGTTGTTCATAAATTGGCTATCATTTATAGGGATCAAGGTGACTATAAGTGTGCCCTCTCCCTATTTGAACGTGCTTTAGAGATTCGTACCCGACAACTGTACCCAGACCATCCACGAGTGGCACAAAGTTGCCATGACTTAGGCATCTACCATCGACTCCAAGAACAGTACGACGACGCCCTCTCCTATCTAGAACAAGCGTTGACGATACGCGAACGCAAACTCGGCCCCGACCATCCCGACACCGCCCGCACTCGTGGCGAATTGGCGTTAGTGTATCAAGCCCAAGGTCAAGCAGAGCAAGCGACAGAGTGCTATGAAACCGCGTTGGCGACGTTGCGAACACGCTTACCCCATCATCCTGATACGCAACGAGTGGCGGAGAATTATCAAACCTGGCAGACGGACTTGAAGCAGAAACGGCGTGGGAAGAAGGGGTAGGGGGAGGATAGGGGATTGGGGGGATATGCGGATAAACCTGGTTGCCCGTCTTAGCGGTATGTCCCTTAGTACAGCGGATGGATGAAATACACGGATAAGGCGACGGGCATACGGGTTTATCCGTGTATTTCATCCATCCGCTGTACTCTCACTTGACAATCATAATCCACTACTTAACAATAAGAGAAACCCAATGTCTCTAACCAGTCTATCAACCATGAAACTCATATTCTTGGATACCACCCCCATTATTTATTACGTGGAAGGCAATCCACATTATGACCAATCTACCAAGAGGCTATTTGATTTGATAGATACAGGCAAAATCACGGCTAAGTACTGAAGCAGAAATTTTCTCCTATTTTCTTTCGCCCCTCTCCCTCTGGGAGAGGGGTCGGGGGTGAGGGGAAAATACCGCAGAATTTCTGCTTCAGTACTTATCACCTCACTATTGACTTTATCTGAATGCTTAGTCATGCCCTTTCGTAAGGGACTTAACTAATTGGTAGAAAATTATCAGGAACTATTTACGGCAGGGCAAAACCTGTATTTGTCCCTCTTAGATGACCAAATTGCTATCACCGCTGCTAAAATAAGAGCCCAAAATCCATCTCTAAAGCTGCCCGATGCGTTACAACTAGCTACTGCCATAAAATACCAATATGACTCCTTCGTGACCAATGATGCTAGACTAACCAACGTAGTTGGACTACCAACGGCGTTAAACTTCCTGTGCTTAAGTGAGTTAGAAAACGAATTACAGAACCCGTCTCCTGGAGTCTCACTAGAACTCCCCAAGGACTGTTTATAAGAGGTGATTACTATGTCCCAACTGCACTACTTGCAACAACAACTGGATAACTTAACGGTGGCCGAATTAACCGAACTGCTGACCTATTTAAACGAGAAAATGAACCGGGCTTCTCACCCCAAGACGCCACGTAAATGGAGTGACATGCGTGGTATTGCACCTAATCTATTAGAAGGGGAAGATGCGCAAGAATGGGTGTCCAGATTGAGAGGGAATTGAGCCAGGTAGGGTGGGCAACGCGCTTTAGCGTTGCCCACCAGATTGCCATCCATCTCAGGTGGGCAAACCAAAAGACGTTTGCCCACCCTACCTGGCTGTACTAACTAACGGGCATCTGCCACTGCCAATAGGGGACCGCCCGAATTTGCTAATCAAGAGGAGAAAAGTATCCAAGCGATGGGAAAATATACTAAATTAGTCGCAGCCATTTGCAATAACCCCAAGACAGTACGTTTTGACGAAGCCTGTAAAGTAGCCGAAAGTCTAGGCTTTACCTACTCTGGTGGCAAAGGCTCGCATCGTGTGTTTAAACGTCTTGGGGAAACGACACAGCTAAATTTCCAAAACCGTCAAGGCTATATTTTACCCTATCAAGCCAAACAATTGATAACCATGATAGCCAAATATGGAGATACCGAATGAAATATTATCCACTAGAACTCTTTTGGAGTGAAGAAGATGAAGGTTATATTGCCCTCGTGCCCGATTTACCCGGTTGTAATGCCTGGGGTGCCACTGAGATGGAAGCAATTGAACAAATACATGATGCCATAGAGGCCTGGCAAGCCGCTTGCAAACAAGCTGGTGAACCTGTACCAGAACCCTCAAATCGTTTGGAGGAAACCTCGGTTATGGCCGCTTCAAAAACGGTATATATCAAGTTAGCTAAACTGGCTAAACAACAAGGTATCAGCATCACCCAGTATCTGGAAGCAAACGTAATCTGAATAACTGAGGTAGGGTGCGTCCTACGCACCATTACCAAGCCTTACAACAAGAAATTATGAAGTTGCCCGAAGGATTACAGGCACGGTATATCCATTTAACCAAACGAATGATGGAGTTTTGACCGTCTCTAGGGATGCCACCTTCTCGTGCGATGGGAGAAGGACTCTTTGAACTACGCCTAACTGCTAAAGAAGGTCAAGGACGAGTATTCTATTGCACCATGGTGAATAATCAGTAAGGAGGAGAGTACGCACTACCGGCACCGCCAGGAGACCTTACCAAGGAGGGGTTGGGGGTGGTGGTGCGTAAGGTGAGTTATAACTTTTTTAAAATAATCCTATTCTTCCCCTCTCTCTTAGCTTCATAAAGTGCATTATCTGCCATATTAATTAACTTCTCAGGAGTATCTTGAGGAGTGGGCACCGTGCTGGTGACACCTATACTTAAAGTAATATATTCATTCACTACGGAGTCAGGATGAACAATTTTAAGCGTTTGTAAGTTTTGTTGTATCAGACCGGCTATTTGCATAGCGCCTTCTACGGGCGTGTTAGGCAAAATCACCGTAAATTCTTCGCCACCGTAACGTGCCACTAAATCGCTTGTACGTTTCACGGTGCGACTAAGTGCTTCAGCTACCTGCTGTAAACAA
Organism: Thiomargarita sp.; assembly: GCA_022729575.1. Lineage (GTDB taxonomy): Bacteria > Pseudomonadota > Gammaproteobacteria > Beggiatoales > Beggiatoaceae > JAABRD01. The sequence goes on along the minus strand of DZAL01000072.1, from coordinate 4,401 downwards.
TCATCACCAGCCTGATGACCATAACTATCATTATAGTTTTTAAAATAATCAATATCACATAAAATTAAAGACAAGGGGGTTTGTTCGCGGGTCGCCCGTCGCCATTCGCGTTGCAAATATTCATCCAATCGACGGCGGTTGGCAAGCTGCGTTAAACTATCCAGCGTAGCTAGTCGTTGGAGTTCTAAATTGGCTTTTTCAAGAGCTTCTTTTTGGGCTTGTAACTCGTTTTGTAATTTACGAATGGTTAAATGCGTATTGACTCGTGCCAGCACTTCCTCTTGTTGAAATGGTTTCGTAATATAATCCACCGCACCCAGTTTAAAGGCTTTAACTTTGTCTAAAGTATCTGATAAAGCAGTGATAAAAATAATTGGAATTTCTTGAGTCGGTGGATTACTTTTGAGACGACGACAAGTTTCAAAGCCGTCTATGCCCGGCATAATGACATCTAGTAAAATCAAGTCTGGACGCTCGTCTTGAGCATTCTCCAAAGCGTCTTCACCATTTTCCGCGACCAAGATTTTAAAGCCATGGCCACTTAAAAAATTGAATAAGACCGCGATGTTTTCCGGCGTGTCGTCCACAATCAATAAGGTATCTTGCATAGTCATCTATTCTTCCAGATATTGCTTCAGAAAATTTTTGAGTTGGTTGAGCTTAAACCCTTTGGCTAATTGAGAAACTTCTTGAACAAAGGGTTGTAACATGGGGTTAGCTGCCAACAGTTTCTCCGCAGTGGTTATCACTGCTTGAATATTACCAGATTTAGCTAATTTAAACAACGTTTGAATTTCTTCAGCCACTGGCAGGAGCATTGGAGTTGAAGATGACACCTCAGTTTCAATTGGAACTTTGGATTTCTCATAAATCCATTCTAAGTGACAATGGTCGCCTAATACTTTTAAGAATTGAGCAACGTCAATGGGTTTGGTCACAAAAGCATTGCAACCTGCGGATAAAGTTTCTTGTTGTTGATGGTCAAACACACTGGCAGACGCCGCAATAATCACGATTTCGCGAAACTGAGGGTCTTGGCGTAAGCGTCGGGTGCATTCGAAGCCATCCATCACGGGCATTCTGATGTCCATGATGATGATTTCAGGGTGGCAAGTTTGAGCCTTGGCCAGTGCTTCTTGGCCATTACTCGCTTCTAACACGTTAAAACCTAAAGAGGTGAGTAATTTGTTTAAAACCATGCGATTTTCCCATTTGTCATCTACGACTAAAATGGTCAAAAGAGGCGCGGAATCTCCCTGGTTTATTACCAAGGTATCATTCTTGAGACTTCTATAACCAATGACTGGTTGCGGTAGCGTTGGAAAAATTTTCTCATCATATTGAATAACTTGCAACGCTATTTCAAACCAAAATAAGCTACCTCCCGCGACCACGCTTTCTACCTGCAATTGTCCTCCCATCATTTCTACCAGTTTTTTGCTAATCGACAATCCTAGCCCGGTGCCTTCGTGTTGAGAAGAAACAGAACCCACTTGCTGAAAGGGGAGGAAAATGGTCTCCAGGTGGTCTTCGGCAATGCCAGTGCCCGTGTCTTCTACTTCAAAACGCAGGCGATTATCTTGAAAAACTACTTTAAAAGTCACTCGTCCTTGGTCCGTGAACTTAACGGCATTGCTTAATAAATTCAGTAAGATTTGGCGCAAACGTTTATCATCGGCCTGCACGACTAACGGAAAACCTTCGGTTTCCTCCGTAGTGAGGGACCAGGCGGGTGGCAGTTGTTCATTAACAAAGTCAATACCTTTTTGGGTGGCCCGCATTTTAAATAAATCCACCAGGTCCTTTAAAAACTCTGGCAGACGAAAGTCTTTTGGTTGTAGTTCTAATTTACCGGCTTCGATTTTCGATAAGTCTAAAATATCGTTGATCATGGTCAACAGATGTTCACCACAGCGTTGAATAATTTGTATCCCCGCTTGTTGATCGTCCGTGAGGGTGTTGTCGCGACTAAAGATTTGGGCGTAGCCGAGAATGCCATTGAGCGGCGTGCGCAATTCATGACTCATATTCGCAAGGAAGACACTTTTGGCGCGGTTGGCGGCTTCGGCCACCTCTTTGGCACTTTTCAAGTCCTCTTCGGCTTGCTTGCGTTTGCTGATGTCTTGCACAAACGCCACGTTAAAGCCTTTACCTTCAAATTCCATATAGTTCGCATAAATCTCTACAGGGTAAATGCGGTGGTCTTTAGCTTGATGGTGAGATTCCAAATGTAATTGTTTTTTCTGTTGAATTTCTTCCCAAACTTGAAGCCAGATGGCTTCGGAATAATAAGGATGTAACTCCATGGCAGTCATAGCGAGGAGTTCATCTCTGGAATAGCCAAGCGTCTGACAAGCGGCTTCATTCACATACCGGAAACGTCCATGGGAATCCAGCCAAAATATTGAAATGGCTGCCTTGTCCACCACAAATTGATAGGTGCGTAAAGTCTCTTCGGCACGCTTCCGTTCAGTAATGTCTCTGGCAAAGGTACAAGTATATTGTTTATCATTGAATTTCAGTACCTTTGCCGAAATATCTACGGGAAAAATACTGCCATCCTTACGGCGGTGCTGACTTTCCATATTCAAGACGCCAAGTTGCTGGAGGGCTTGCCAACTGTCATGCCAACGAGATTCGGAGATGTTGGGGTCGATATCGAGGACTTTCATAGTTAGAAGTTCTTGACGAGTGTATCCTAACGCTTGACAATTAGTCTCGTTCACATAAATAAATTGACCGTCGGCATTGACCCACTCAATTCCATCGGGGGCGTTATCGAGCGTAAACTGGGCCAGTTGTAAAGTTTCTTCTAATTGCTTGCGTTCGGTTATATCTACAAAACTGGTTAGCATCGTCGGCATGTCACCATAAGAGAAGGGCAGGCAGGTGATTAGTACCCACCGTGGTTTGCCCGTAGCGGTTCGTAGTTCCACCGGAGAGTTATTCATTTTGCCAGATGTTTGCAGTTGTACTAGAATTCTTTGACGGTCAAGCGGATTGACATAAAAATCGTTGGCGTTGAACTTATACAGGTCTTCTGCATGGTCTGCCATTTCCCAAAAGTCAATGGCCGCTTGGTTGGCTTTGATAATTCGACCTTCGACGAGGTCACTAATCATCAGGGGAAAAGGATTCGCGTCAAAAAGCATTCGGAAATTTTCTTCACTTTTGCGTAAAGCCTCTTCGGTTTGCCGGTGTTCAGTAATGTCAAAACCCACTTTTAACACTAACAATTCATGGTCTTCTATAAAGGAATACTCTTGAATTTGATACAGTTTACCATTACGGGCGCTCATTTCCCAGAGTGATGAAGTGTCCGGATTGTTAAAGATTTGGCGGGTAGGACATGTTTCACAGGGTGCATTTCGACCTTGGAGTATTTCATAACAACATTGCTGATTTAAGTCACCAAACTGCTCGCGAAAATATTTATTGGCATATTTCACTGAATAATCGGCAGCTTGCAGTATAATAAAAGCGGGCAATCGGTCTAACAAGTTATGAAAGCGTTCTTCACTGCGACGGAGGGCCGCCGTGGTTTCGGCTACTTTGGCTATCATGGTATTAATGCCAGTTTGAATGGTACCTATTTCATCTTGAGTCGTCACTGGAATCCGGGTCGCCAGATTACCATTTTCCATGGCTTTCAAACCTTGCAAGGTAGTTTGAATAGTTTGGGTAGCACTTTTGGTCAGTAGCATGGAGAGTAGTGAGACCATGAGCAAAATTCCCACGCTGATAATAGTGACCAGTTGTAGATAGAGGTTCCGGCCGGTAAACTCTTCCGGTTTACAGGAGGATAACACCACTATCCAATCCCATACGGGGGTATTTAAAAACATTTCAAAACAAGCGTTACCCTGGTAATTATGGTGAATCTTGCCCTGTTTGGCTTTTATTATCGGTGTTACCCAGTCAAATGCCAGGGATTGTCCTCTCTGATAATCTTTATGTAAGACGACGTTGCCTTGTGTATCTATGATAGATAAATAGGTCATTTGACCAAATTGGTAATGGCTGAATTTGTCTAAAAGTTCCCCTTGTGCCTTCATCATTTGTGGAGAGCCTAAGAGACCAGTATTTTCAAGTTGTTGATAAGATTGAGCAATCTCAATATTTATGTTGGCCAGAGTCATGGTGAATAATTCTGCTTCAACTCAATGAATGAGTTGGTGAATAATCATATAACCAGTTGTAACGAGGGGCACCGCGAGTAGCGTGAACATGGCGAACATGAAGAGGTTAAATTTGGTTTGAAGTTTCATTAGGTTTTGCCTGTTTTGGTGGTTAGCGGTCAAGGAAAGAAATTTGGTAGTCTCTCCAAACCAATGGAGGTGTTAAAATTCAATGGGTTATCAACAACCAAAGGTTAAGATTTCCTAAACCTTTGCGGTTTAG
>DZAL01000395.1 GCA_022729575.1 Thiomargarita sp. | reverse complement strand
GGTTGACAAATAGTTATAGAAATGTTACTATACACTAACATAAACTACTAAACATAAAACATGAAATACCTTCCGCTTCGTAAAGCAGTAGAAATATTAGGAATGTGCCCGAATACCCTAAGAAACTATGCAGATAACGGCATTATACCGTCAATTCGAAACCAAGCCGGGCCGAGATTATTCAATGTTGACAGCTATCTTGCAACAAACACTCAATCTATGGCCATCTGCTACGCCCGTGTCAGTAGTGCCAAACCACGTGATGACCTTATGCGACAAGTCCAAAGACTGCGTGATGCCTACCCAGAAGCCAAAGTCATCCAAGATATTGGCAGTGGACTCAACTTCAAAAGAACAGGTTTGCGTACCATACTGGAGCGACTTTTGTGCGGCGATAAGCTCTCGGTTGTGGTTACCCACCGTGACCGACTCGCCCGTTTTGGAATTGACGCACTCCAATTCCTCATTGAATACAACGGCGGGCAATTCGTGGTTCTCGACCCAACAGTGGGAGCCAGCAGAGAAGCCGAACTCACCGCCGATTTACTCGCCATCTTGCATCACTTCTCATGCCGAAGGCACGGGCAACGTAGCCATCAAGGTAAAGCGAATCCGACTTTACCCAACAGCGATACAGAGGAATCTATTCCGTCAATGGTTCGGGACTTCGAGATACGTGTACAACGCAACCGTAAAGCACTTGGAATTACCGAAGGAGGAACGCCAGACACATTGGATGGGTGCGGCGAAAATGATATTAGCGGAGCTACCGGAGTGGGCTAAAGCTATACCGTATCAAGTGAAGAAAATAGCTGTTGAAGATGCTTACCAAGCCTTTTCTAATGGGGTGCGTAAGTGGCAGAAACAAGGGGAGGCATTTAAATTAAAATTTCGTAGTCGTAAAAATCCTAAGCAGTCATGTTTCGTACCAATGACCGCATTAAGAGAGTCTGGTATTTATCCTAAAATTGCAGGTGCTTTACAACGTGCTGAGTCGTACCCGGCAAACTCAAAAGATTCACGCTTGATTTGTGAGAATGGTCGGTGGTATGTCAATGTACCCTATCAAGTCGCTATTGCTAAGACTGAAAACCAAAGTCGCACCGTAGCACTTGACCCCGGTATTCGTACTTTTTTAACCGGCTTTGCGGAAGACCAAGCGTTTAAACTCGGAACGGGTGATTTTGCCAGAATCGCTCGTTTAGGTCGGCATTTAGACCAACTCATTTCTAAACCAAGTAAAGCCAAATGTCGGCAACGAGCTAGAATTAAACGAGCTATACAGAGAATGCGATGCCAAATTCGTGATTTAGTAGATGAATTGCATTTTAAGTCAGCGCGGTATTTATTGGATAATTTTGACCTGATTTTACTGCCAACCTTCGAAACTAAAGAAATGTCGATTAAATCGAAGCGTAAAATCCGTGCTAAGTCAGTCCGCGCCTTACTTGGTTACTCGTTTTACCGTTTTGGTCAGCGACTTGAATCAGCGGCCACCGCGCTAGGAAAGACGGTGTTGCGAGTAAATGAAGCGTACACTTCAAAAACCGCAAGCTGGACTGGTGAATTGAAAAAAATCGGTGGTGCAAAATTTATTACGAGTCACGGCGTGACTGTTGACCGTGATATAAATGGCGCTCGTGGGATTTTTCTGCGAGCTTTGGGAGATAACCCCTCGCTCATTTCTGAGCGTGCATGTGTTACCAATTAGTGATAATTGGTAGCATAAATTTATCGG
>DZAL01000071.1 GCA_022729575.1 Thiomargarita sp. | reverse complement strand
CTTTCACCACCTTCTTTCCCGTCCCTCGTTCGCCTCCCACTAACCGCGTAAATAATATCGCCAACTCTTGATAAAACTGCTTATTTAACAACCGAGTGTCTAACACCTGTTGCCAGGCTTCATGTAACGCGACGAAGCTATCAATGTGACGGTCTTCTCGTAATCGGTCATAAGACAAATTGGCTAAAATATCCAAATGGGCACGATGCGGATTCGTCACCAAAATATCTTTAATCAACGTCACTTTTTCCAACACATCACGAGTTTCATCTCGTTGATGCAAACGACGATTGATAATGGATAAAGTGAGAAATTCTCCATAAGTAAATATCACCATCACGGGCTGATTGGCAAAACGATTCAGGTCACGAGTGAGTTTCGCCAACGCGGTGCGCGAGTAATGCGACTGTTTCAACTGAATAGCAAAAAACAGGTAAGATTCCATAATCGTGTTATCGACTTGTTTCGGACCTGCGGAGGAGGCAAACAGGTCTTCCCAGGTGAGTTGAAACAAGAGTTGGGGAACTTCGGCAAACTCGTCGATATTGATAGGAAACACTTCTTGAAACTCGGCCAGATTGGCGAAGTTAAGACCGGTGCGGTCGCTGTGATAACCTAAACTATTTAGGAGTCCAAAACATGTTTTGGACTCCAGCGCGGATTGAATTTGTTCTCTAATGTTGTTCATAAATATACCTCATCATTTTTCGATGACCAAAACCTGGACACTGGAGTCCAAAACACGTTTTGGACTTTAAAAGTTATCTTCTTCCAACTGGAGACTACGATATTCGCTATTATCCTTGAATTGCTTGACCAAGACTTCCCGTCCCCATTGGGCAATTTGTTGATGAAAACTAGAAAATGGGTAATCGTACAGATTTTTTACATAACCGTGTTTAACTGGATTATTGAACAAGTAATTTTGACGAATCAGATAATCTCTATCAGAGCGTGGACAGTAATCCCAATAGTTATACCAAATTGGCTTTTCGGCATGAATCTGTTCACCAATAAACTTGGCAGATAACATGTGAATTTTGCCGATAATCTTTTTCAAATCCTCCCCTTTGTGACTTACCACTAATAAATGGTAATGTTCATCTAAAATCACCCACTCATTCAATAACCAAGATTTTTCAGTAAAGCATTCTTGAATAGTCCGCACTAAGTGTTTTTTTACCATTTCCGACGATAACAAACGTCGCCGTTGATAAATGGCGCTGGTAATAAAATAGGGGGATTCATCCAAAAACAAATGGGCTGGGGTGTTTGGATGCTTTTTTAGCATAGTCAAACCTCCAAATCAAATTGTCCAAAACGTGTTTTGGACTCCGAAACATGAAAAACCCGGAGTCCAAAACCTGTTTTGGACTCCATGTTTTATTTCCCTTGAATTACCAACCAAGTGATTAAATTAAACTCACTGTTTGAGTTCAATTGTACCGCAAGTTCCGGGATTTTACCCCCCCGATTCAAAAAAACATTCTTCAAGGTATCTTTCTGAAAATGCTTCACAATCGTATCCACTGCCGGTTGGGCTAATCGGTCAAGCGACCGGTCGATGGAATTGGTTGACAGTCGCTTATTAAACAAACGCCAGAGTGCCTCATCTGCCTGCGTTTGACCCAGGCATAACGCCTGAAAAATATCTAAAATCAGTTTGGGTTGCGTAAAGTTCACATGAACCTCGCCCGTGGTTTGCACATAAACCAGGAAAAAGGGATGCAATCGATTAACCGCTTGATATTGTTTTAATACCTCCGGGGAAGTGTTCGCAGTGGGTTGCCATTCCAAACAGAAAATGATACCTTCTTGAACCGGTACAGGCAACCCTTCCTGGTCAACCGCGGGCGGCACTACAGCATATAAACCCAACGGGGCTTCTCGCAATTCTCGCGCTTTGCTATCTAAAAAATACGCTAACTCCAATCGGAAATTTTCTAAGGAAAAATCCGTTAAATTCAGTCCCTCCTCGGTGTTCTCCAATTCAGGTAATTCACCGTTTTTCAACTTCTGTAACTGCTTATCACGAAACCGAAATTCATCACTGATTAATTCGGGTGACAACAAGTCATCATCACCAGTCCCCGTCACGTCCACCAAAGCCATTTTGGATTTGACGCGACGGTTTAAATTCAGGTATTCTTCCAGGTCGTCAGTGGGCCAAAAATTGACCATTTGCACCGTCGCATTGAAGCTATTCAAGCGGTCAATGCGCCCAAAGCGTTGAATCACTCGGACGGGATTCCAATGGATGTCGTAATTAATCAAGTAATCCGCATCTTGCAAGTTTTGTCCTTCCGAAATGCAATCGGTGGCAATTAATAAATCAATCTCTTTTCCTCCTTTTTTCCATTCTTTAGACCGAGGCGAGAAATGGGTTAACACCATTTCAAAGTTGATTTTCCCTTTGGCTTTTTCCAAGGTGGTCCGCACTTCGCTACCCGTCACTAATGCGCTTTCCATTCGGCCCGTTTGTTTGGCCCACTCGTGCAATTGCTGATACAAATATTTGGCGGTATCAGCAAAGGCCGTGAAGACTAAAACCTTGCGTACCGGCTGGCCTAAACGGTTGGTTGAAGAATGAGAGACTTTTTGTTGAATCAACGTTTTTAGACGTTGCAATTTGTTATCTCGAGACGGCGTGATGGCTTTGGCCTCCTTGAGAAGCGCGGCAATTTTTAGTCGGTCCTGTTCTAAATCCTGTAACCACTCGGCCAAGGATAAATCCTCAAAATAAAATCGCAACTTTTCCCCTACGGACCACTCTTCCAACTCCTCGTCTTCGTCACTGTCAATTCGATAGTCTTCGGACTTCACGCTATCGAACAAACTCTCCTCTGGCTGGGTTTGAAAAGCCCGAATGTTTTGCATTAACGCTTCAATTTTAGTTAAGGTGTTGGACATCGTGATAGCGAAGGCATCAATTGAACTTTCCAACCGTTTCAGAAAATTCATTTTCATCATCCCAATTAAATGATTTTCTCGGTCCAGTTGTTGAAAATGTCCTGTTTCAAATAAACGCCGGTAACGTTCTGATTGCCGACACTCTTCCCGAATATATTTAGAGGGATTAAACACGACTAATTGATAGTCAGAAATGCGTTTATCTAATTCGTGGTAAGAACAAAATTGACCTTGCACATCAATAGCTGCCGTTATCGCCAAAGGAGGTAGGCGTTGCGGAAAACTACCGAGTTTTTCCATGTCGTTTTGATAGAACGATTCGACATGACGACGCGACCGGGCAATAGTCAACTCATCGAGGAGGCGAAATAAGGGGGAGCCGAGGGTTTGAATTAATTGACTTTTTTGGCCCGCGGCAGATTGCATCCAGTCGTTGAAACGTTTTTGTGCGATACCAAAAGTTTCGGCTAAATTCGTTATTCCTAACGTGTCATAAAAACCGTTATCCTGTCCTTCCGTGAAGAGATACAATTGGTTGCGCAAATCTCGTAAGTTATTATTCACCGGCGTGGCCGAGAGTAATAATACTTTAGTTTTTTCACCACTGAGTTTTTTCAGTACCTTTTCCATCAACAGTTCATAACGACTCGTCTGATTCCGAAAATGGTGTGATTCATCAATGACCACCAAATCATACTGTCCCCAGTCAAACGTCGCCAAGTCTTCACCACTTTCGGATTTGCCACTGGTACGGTTCAAATCCGTATGTGCCAGCAAGGTGTATTTAAAATTTTCCTCTGATAATGAATTTTGGTTATGACGAATATATTGCAACCAATTTTGACTTAACTTTTTAGGACACAACACCAACACCCGGCGTCGTTGCAATTCAAAATGACGAATCACGGCCAGGGCTTCAAACGTCTTACCTAACCCCACGCTATCGGCCACAATGCAACCGTTATAACGAGCTAATTTAGCTAAAATCGCTGTCACTCCGTCTTGTTGAAATTGATAGAGTTGGGCCCATAATTTAGTTTGGTGCAAGGTACTCCGTTCAATTTGTTCGGCACTACGTTGTTGTGTCTCCAGATTTTGACCGAAGAGATGATAAAGCGTTTTGAAGTAAATAAATTCTGGGGCATTAGGTAAATACAGTTGTGCCAAATATTCCAACACCTTCTCCGTCACGTCTTCCACTAAGGTGTTAGCTTCCCATAAGTTATCAAACCAGGCTTTTAAATCCTCTCTATCACGGTCATTACTGGCAATTAAATTGAGTTCCACATTGTTAGTTTTACCCAGTCCCAAGCCAGGCACGGTGAAATTGGAACTGCCTACAATGGCGTTGATTATTCCATGATTATCCACATGATACATCTTCCCATGTAAAAAATTCGCTTGACGAATGGATTTAATTTTAACTTTGTCACGAATCCAGTTGGCACACTCTTTAGCGATTCGGCTTTGTTGAAGATGGTCAGTAAACTGTTTTAAACCCCGGTCTTGACCTAACGCAAACGCCTGATAAGTCGTCTTGGAGGAGTCCATAGACTTAACAAATTGCGGTTGCCCAAACAACAATCGGAGTTGCTTAATCTCACTTAACGGCTTCTGTAATTCACCAAAAGCGTAAATGGTAAAATACGCCGTCACCACTGAAAGAGAGGCTTGCGGTTTGATAGTTTGTTGTAAAAACGCGCCGACGGTGCCGCGTTGATGGTTATCACGGAGGTTGGAAATGGTCATGATTGTCACCTTAGTTAGGAGTTCAAAGCGGAACTTTGGACCCATGGTCTGGCACCATAAGTTAAATGTCGAAATTGATTTAGTATAATATAGTGAAAGGTGAAAAGTGGGTAGTGTTGCAGAAGTAATGCTTCAGGAGTCCAAAGTGTTAGCTTTGCCAGCCGTGCGAAAGAATTTGCCCTTGGGGTCCGGAATTGATTCCGTTTCCAGGGGCGGAATCAATTCCGGCCCCCAACTTCTGGTGATGGCAACTTGATTGCTTTGATTGGCGATGTCACACTATTTCTACCTGATGCCAGTTACCATTACTTGTACAACAACACCAAATTTCCATAGAGAGGAATCGACATTTCACCCACCTGACTACGGCTAAACTCTTCTCTTTAGGTTTTGGTGAGGATAAATCTTTCTTCACTTTAACCAGAAAGGATAGAAAGTGATAATAATCGAAGTGATTTTTATAACTATAGTATATATATTATTATAATAAAAAAGTATTATTTTAGCGTAAAATTATAATATAACAATGATAGAAAATAGATTAATTCAATCTTTCTTTTTTTGTAAATAAGAATATGATAATATGCAAGGGTTCAAACTCTACTTAATTAAGGTACAGGACTTACACAACACCAGGTGTTCACCTAACACAGGGAGAGAATCATTTCCCCGTACACTGGTGTTTTTTCTGTAAAATCAAATATTTACATAAATTACTACGTAAGTCCTATAATAATGACCACAATGCTAACAACCAAAGAGGATTATAATTATGCCTTTTGAAGTCAATGGCAAAACTCTCGACACTGATGCCAATGGTTTCTTGTTAAATTTGGATGAGTGGGATGAGGAAGTCGCCAAAGTAATTGCCACCCAAGAGGGTATTGTGGAATTAACACAACGCCATTGGGATGTTATCAATTATTTGCGGGATGAATATATTAATCAAGCGGGACATCAACCTAATATGCGGAGTATTGTGAAGGCTATGCAGGATATTTGGGGTGGAAAGATCGATGCTAAATCTCTCTATGAGTTATTTCCCATGAATCCTGATAAACAAGCCTCTAAAATTGGAGGGTTACCTAATACGAAGCGAAAGGGTGGATATTAATTAAGGAATGTCTGGCCCATGATTTTTAAAGTTAGGGATTGATAAAATTTATAAGCATACTCATCTCCCGATAAATATTGAAAATACTGGGTCAGACAATCACTTAAATAGGGGTCATAAAGAATTATTCCATGAACCCTCTTTTATCTCTTTAATAAATTGAATATAATAATCACTCAAATACATCTCTACTTTAAGAGGATATTTGACCTGAGAATAAATCGTCCGTTTTTTGTTTGAAACATTATTACTACTTTTAGCTAAAAAACGCTAATTAAGTATAAAACACTTAAATATAATATGAATTAATACCTTTAAAATATAAAGGTACAATTCAAATAAATATTTATAATTCAAATGGATAGAATATTATGTTCATCTATGTTAAGTATAACTATTGATAACAATTGCTAAGTTGTGATAAAGTAATAATGACTTGTCAAACTAAAACAATTCGATGTTTGATAGGGGTAGCAAAATAATTTTCAACTTACCCTTAAAAAAACCATCCACAAATTACTTTGAGGAGAACTTAAACTGATGAGTGCCCAGAGCGTAACTCAAGTCAGTACAGACAGTATTGATGATAAGAGCAAACGCCATTTCCTGATTGCTGCCACTACCGTGGTAGGAGGTATAGGAGCAGGCTTTGCGGCAATACCTTTTATTCTCTCTCTCCAACCCAGTGCGAAAACCCGCGCCGCCGGTGCCCCGGTGGAAGTGGATATTGGCAAACTGGAAATGGGTCAGAGAATTATTGTTGAATGGCGTGGCAAACCCGTGTGGGTTGTCCGTCGCAGTGAGAAAAACTTGGCTGATTTAGTCACGTTAGATAGTCAATTGCGGGATCCCAATTCGGAAAAAATTGACCAGCAACCAGTATATGCTAAAAATGCAGGTCGTTCAATTAAGTCAGAATATCTGGTGGTAGTGGGAATATGTACCCATTTAGGTTGTTCCCCCAGCTATGTTACCGAAGAAGATCCCGTGGCCAAAACGCTACGCGCTGATTGGAAAGGAGGCTTTTTCTGTCCCTGTCATGGTTCCTTTTTCGATCTCGCCGGACGAGTCTTCCAAGGGGTGCCTGCACCTACCAACTTAGTCGTTCCTCCCCACAAATATTTAAGTGATACCCGTGTTATAGTGGGTGTTGATGCCGAAGGAGCATAAAAGTAAGATGAATAATTTATTGACCGCTACTTTAGGGTGGATGGATGACCGCTTCCCCGTCAGTCAATGGTGGAATGAACATCTGGCTCATTACTACGCCCCGAAAAATTTTAATTTTTGGTATTATTTTGGCTCATTAGCAATATTGGTGCTGGTGATACAACTGGTTACGGGTATCTTTTTAGCCATTAACTATAAGCCAGATGCCTCTTTAGCTTTTGCCTCCGTAGAATACATCATGCGTGATGTCGAATATGGTTGGCTTATTCGCTACATGCACGCCATTGGAGGTTCTTTCTTCTTCATTACGGTGTATCTGCACATGTTTAGAGCGTTACTCTACGGCTCCTATAGAAAACCGCGGGAGTTACTCTGGATTATTGGCATGTTGATCTATCTCAGTTTAATGGCCGAATCGTTCTTGGGTTATCTGTTGCCCTGGGGACAAATGTCTTATTGGGGCGCTCAAGTGATTATCTCACTATTTGGTGCGATTCCCTATATTGGTGAAGATTTAGCCGTTTGGGTCCGCGGTGACTTCGTGGTTTCCGATATTACTCTCAACCGCTTCTTTACTTATCATGTGGTCTCAATGCCAATCATTCTCTTGGGATTGGTCTTCTTACATATTATTGCCTTACACCATGTTGGCTCTAATAATCCAGACGGCATCGAAATCAAAAAGCAACCAAAGAATGAAAAAGGTTGGTATTTAGATGGTATTCCTTTTCATCCCTATTACACAGTTAAGGATATTGTTGGAGTAGCGGTCTTTATGATTATCTTTGCGGCGGCTCTTTTCTATGCCCCGGAAATGGGCGGTTATTTCTTAGAACAAAATAACTTCTTTCCAGCCGATCCGATGCAAACACCACAACATATTGAACCACTGTGGTATTTTACTCCGTTCTATGCGATCTTACGAGCCATCCCTGACAAATTAATGGGTGTAGTTGCCATGGGTGCTTCCATCGTGGTGCTGTTCCTCCTCCCCTGGTTGGACCGTAGCCCGGTGAAATCTATTCGCTATAAGGGCATCGTGTTCAAATTTGCGTTATTCCTGTTTGTCATCAGCTTTATAGGATTAGGCTACTTAGGAATGCAAGTACCTACCGCCACGTTTACCCTGATGTCACAAATACTTTCAGTAATTTACTTTGCATTTTTCTTACTCATGCCATTCTATTCCGTATGGGATAAAACCAAACCAGTACCAGAGAGGTTGACAGATTGATGAAACGCTTAATTCTTGCTACTATTTTATTACTGCCTACTCTTGCGTTCGCCAGTACTGAAGGACCTTTACTAGAACAAGCGCATACTGACCTTAACAATAAGACCAGCTTACAAGAAGGAGCTAAATTGTTTGCCAATTATTGTCTGGGTTGTCATTCGGCCAACTATATGCGATTTGAACGAATCGGCAAAGACTTAGGGTTTACGGAAGAAGAAGTTAAACAGTCTCTCATGTATACCACGGATAAAATCGGTGAAACCATGAAGATTGCTCTGAAACCAGCCGACGGTATTACCTGGTTTGGTATGGCACCGCCGGACTTAAGTGTCACCGCTCGTTCTCGCGGCGTGAATTGGTTATATACCTATTTACTCACCTTCTACCTGGATCCAAAACGTCCTTTGGGAGTCAACAATCTGATGTTCAAAGATGTTGCCATGCCCCATGTGCTCTGGGAGCGTCAAGGTTGGCAAAAACCTATTTATGAGACTGTCAAGGATGCTGAAGGTCAAGAGCATCAAGTGCTAACCAAATTGGAATTAGTGGACAAAACTAACGAAAAAGAGCGTGTCGAGAAATATCGCCAAGAGGTACTCAATCTGGTAACTTTCTTGGAATACATGGGGGAACCGACCAAACTAGAAAGACAACGTTTAGGTATGTGGGTCTTACTCTATCTCTTCATCTTCTTAATCGTGGCCTATCTTCTGAAGAGAGAGTATTGGAAAGATATTCACTAATTCAGGTTTGAGCAGATTTGACAACTTGTCGAAACCTGATTTGACGACTTTTAGAAGCCAGATTTGACAACTTTTCGAAAGTTGTCAAATCTAAACCTGACAGAAGTTTGACCAGATTTGACAGCTTGTCGAAACCAGATTTGACAACTTGTCGAAAGTTGTCAAATCTAAACCTGACAGAAGTTTGACCAGATTTGACAGCTTGTCGAAACCAGATTTGACAACTTTTCGAAAGTTGTCAAATCTAAACCTGATAGAGGTTTGACCAGATTTGACAACTTGTCGAAAGTTGTCAAATCTAAACCTACAAGTAAATGAGGTTTTATATAAAACCAGACATTAACTATAATAGTTGGCGGCCCGTGACAGACACCGGGGTTTTATACAAAGGTTCTATCTAACCATTCTTTCTATGTCTATTGACGACTCGAATCGAGAGTTAACTCACAGGCCAGCAATCATGACACTCTACTCTGATGGTATCGGTCCAGAAAGTCATTGTATACGCTTAGTGTTGGCAGAAAAAAATATTGAGTGTGACTTCCAATCAATTAACCCTGACCATAAAACTGAAGAACTACAACGATTTAATCCCTATCATGAAACTCTCATTTTAGTAGATCGTGATGTGGTATTGTATGATCCACATATTATTATGGAATACTTAGAGGAGCGTTACCCACATCCACCACTCATGCCAGCCGACCCCGTAGCTCGAGCTAACAATCGCCTTTGCCGTTATCGAATGCAACGTGATTTATACTTGTTGATGGAGACTTTACGGCAAGGGGGGGAACGTCGTGCCGCCAAAGCGAGAAGGGCAATGCGCGAAAATTTAGCTGCCATCGCTCCGATTTTTTTGAAAAAACCTTATTTCATGTCGGAAGAGCTTTCTTTAATTGACTGCTACTTTATCCCACTACTATGGCGACTCGCAATATTTAGAATAGACCTCTCTCGTCAACCAGAGCCGTTGCGCGAATATGCTTATCGTCTATTTCAACGAGAGTCATTTAAAACCAGTTTAAACCACTTTGAACGAGAGATACACCTATGACCTCAATGCGGCCTTATCTCCTGCGTGCCCTTCATGAATGGATTATCGATAACAGCTTAACTCCCTACTTGTTAGTCAATGCCGACCATGAACAAGTAGCAGTGCCCCAACAACATGTGGAGAATGGCAAAATTATCTTGAATCTGTCCACCATGGCCGTGCAATCTCTAATTATTAACGATGATGGTATTAGTTTCAGGGCACGATTTAGTGGCAGACCCTTTTCCGTCTTTGTACCCACCGTAGCGGTGTTAGCAATTTATGCTAGAGAAAATGGTAAAGGCATGTTTTTTCAACCCGAAGAAGACACTGAAAACACCTCGCCCCCTCAACCGGAGGCACCACCACCGCCGCGGCGTTCCAAACCGGTGTTAAAATTGGTAAAATAAATAAGCAGTTCCTCATAACTTGGTAATTCATCTTCTCTAATTACCTTATTTAGATGCTAGATGCCTTACTTCACCCTCTTTCCTGCTATCGTTTCAATTATCCATCTCGCCATTAATCTTTCTTTGTAATATTAGCTCCCATCTGCCATCGAATCGTTTAGATTTTCCAAATCGGCGAGAGTTGGAAAATCCCGACTGCTTTGATTTAATGGCCAATGATGTCATCGAAACCGTCATTGGTGCCTTTAACATGCTCGGTAATCCTGAAATATGAGTGACTGGTCGCTCAGGACTGGCAATCCTTCAAGGACTGCCAATCCTAAATCTTTCACCCAGATTTCAGAACTACCAAAACCAGAGGTAAACATTTTCTATGATTTTTCTCCCTAGCTGTACTGATATTGAATTGACTAATACGCTAACAGTGGTACAAGCATTAGCGCAAATCAAAGCCTCTCTTCAGCCGTTAGCAGGATTTGAAAAAATTGCCTTACGTAGTAGTTTGGGGCGAATTTTGGCCGAGGATATTATTTCACCGTCGAATGTACCTGCTTATCGTAATGCCGCTATGGATGGTTATGCGCTTCGAGGGAGCGATTTACCTCACGACGGGTTTCAAACTTGGCAGGTAGTGGGTACCGCCTTGGCAGGACAACCTTTTCTGGGGACCGTTGGCGAGGGCCAAGGTGTACGCATTATGACCGGTGCCATGATGCCGGCGGGGACTGATATCGTGGTGATGCAAGAGCATGTGGCTGTAGCAGGGGAAACTATTCGAATTGGGAGCCACGAAAAACCTGGGCAGCATGTGCGAGAAGCAGGAGAAGATTTAGCACTGGGGCAAGTCGTCTTGACCGCCGGTAAATTACTGTTACCACCAGAATTAGGTTTGTTAGCTTCGCTAGGCTTTGCCGAAATACGAGTGAAACGACGATTACGAGTGGCGTTTTTTTCTACCGGTGATGAATTATGTGCCATTGGTAATGTCCCCCAACTGGGACAACTTTATGATAGCAATCGTTATACCTTGTATGGCATGTTAACTCGATTGGGAGTAGAAGTGATGGATTTAGGCACGGTCCCAGACCAACCAGAAGCTTTGCGACAAACGTTAGCGGCCGCCGCCGCGAATGCGGAGGTGATTATTACTTCTGGGGGCGTTTCAGTAGGAGAAGCGGATTTTATTAAAGAAACGTTGCAAACCTTAGGTAAAATTCATTTTTGGAAAATTGCTATGCGCCCAGGTCGTCCGTTAGCTTATGGTAAAATTAATGAAACTGTATTTTTTGGTTTACCTGGTAATCCGGTCGCGGTGATGATAACGTTTTATCAATTAGTTCAACCAATCTTACTTTTTTTAATGGGTAGCTCAAACCACGAATTGGCCAAGATTTGGAAAGTCGTTTGCGGGTCAAGATTGAAAAAACGAGTAGGGCGACGCGAGTTTCAACGAGGAATTTTAACATCAACGCCAGCCGGCGAATGGGTGGTCCACAGCACAGGACCGCAAGGTTCCGGTATTTTACGTTCGATGAGCGAAGGTAACTGTTTTATTATTTTGGCCGAGGAGTGTGAAAGAGTAGAAATAGGAGATTGGGTGGAAGTGCAACCGTTTGCGGAATTTATGTAAATATGAATGAGATGTGACACTTTTCAAAAAATGGTAGTTATGACCAGTGGGTAATACTAGCTTTCCTAAGCCTTCGAGGCTTAGGAAAGCTGAGGCTTAGGAACGCTAACGTTTTTATTTCACTCACCCGTCAAGACTACCCAGTAGCAAGAATTTTAGGTAGTGAGGAAATTTGGGTGAACTCGGGTGAGGTTTGTTTTCCGTCTTGAACTATGATTGAAATGATTAAATGAGGACTATGAAAGAAGATTATGACCAATCATAATTCATCTTAAACTCATTCTAATCATGGTTCAGACTTTTCACCCAGATTTCATCACTCCACTGTTATACCTGAAGTCTGAGGGATAACACCCCTTCGAGGGGTGTTATCCCTACTTGCTGGTGTTTACCAGAATTTCCTAGATTAAAAGACTAAACTGCTAACTTTCTTAAGTTCTTACGAATTCTGAAAATCATGCTCAATCCCTAACGCCCGCAACTGAGCCGCCAATTGCTTAACACGTTGCTCGGCCTATACCGCCCGTTCCCGTTCCAATAAAGCCTGTTGCTCGGCCTGTACCGCCCGTTCCTGTTCGAAACGCACCGCTTCCTTGGCCTGTTGCCGTTCCAATAAAACCTGTTGTTCGGCCGACCCCGCCCGTTGTCGTTCCAACCAGGCTTGTTGTTCAGCTTGTGTCGCTCGTTCCGCCGGCGTTGGCAACCACTGACCGTTGACATCAGACCAACGTAACCATTGACGTTCCATACCATCATAAACCCCTTTCCAGCGCCCCAGTCCTAATTGAATCTCTGGCATCCAGAGAGTGTTAGTGGAAGGAGGCATCTTCACATAACGACCGGACGTTAATTGGAAAAACTGAACTTCATTGGTGTAACGACTAAAGACTACGTAATAGGGAATTTGAAGAATTTTCTCATAAACTTCCCATTTGGTGGGGTGCCCTTGGCGAGCGAGGTGGTACCTCCCAGGTCATCGTTGTCGGTGCCATGGGAGAGTAATTCGACCACCTTTGCTAAAAGCCGGCGTAAAACTTATTTTTTACCTCTCCTCCTCCCCGCATATTTATACTTTTTTTATATTCAATTATTAAAAAGTTGAAATATATATATATATAATTATTTTATATGTTTTATAACCTATTGTTAACAAAGTGCAAAAAATATTTAAAAAAGTTATTGACTCATAAAAAAAAAGCGTATTATGACGTATTGTATTACCTATAAAGTGAATTGAAATCGGTTTTAACCATACTTATTTGAGTGACTTTAAGCTTGGTAAGTGGCAAATCCGATTCCACCTCATTCATTTTTTTCTAAAAACTTGGAGGACTTTTTATGCGTTTATCTAAACTTCTGGCAACGGCAACGTTAAGCCTCATCTTAACTCAGCTCCCTTTTAGCCTCTGGGCAGAAGAGACTCCTCTGGACCCAGGTGCAACCCCACCCACGGAAGGTGCCCCTACCGACCAAGCGGCTGCTAAATACAGTGGCCCGCCGAAAATTAGTTACTACCTCTCTGATGAAAACTTCATCATCATCAAAGTCGATGGTCTCAAACTTGGGGAAGTCAAGGGATTCACCTTTGACGGTGCTGACATTAGTGAGGCTATGAAGCAATTTGAAAAGGATGGCGTGGCTGAAATCGTGTCCAGAGACGATGGTTTCAATCTCACCGTGAAAATTCCCAACGACCAACTCCCAGGTACACATAAATTCGGTCTTCTCTATGGCGACAATGAACTATCTGCCACTCTGGATTCCGAAAAACTCACCACCGAAGCCAGTGCCGGCGATGGTCGTGCCTTTGGCTTCCTCCGCGTCTATGGCAACGTCCAAGAATATATCTACGGATGTTCATGGAATTGCTGGAAAAATGCCAAGTATGCCACCGTCAATATTTGGGTTTGGGACGACTACTACTGGGCTTATGTTGGTGCCACCACCGCGAATGCGGCTGGCAACTTTGATGTCTATGTGGACGGTGTTTGTGGCGACGTTTATATAGAAGCCGTCAACAACGGTAAATGGGGGAGTGCCTCCACTTCCGTCTGGTCTTGCGGCTGGAATAGAACTTATGTCAGTGTCTATCCATATCTCTGGTAATCTATAATACTCAATCCAATCCCAGGAGTACCAAGCGTAGCTTTGTACAAAGCTACGCTTGGTACTCCTGGTCTTTTATTCAGGAGTCATCTATGACCACTAAATTTTCTCTCTATTCAGTTTTACTCGGTTTGTTACTTCCCCTCAACGGCTACCCCCTCTATGACCAACTGGCCATAGACCTCAAGCCCACTGAGAATGAACTTCAATTTTGCTTCACTCCAGGTTATTCCAATCCCAAGTGGCAAGTCTATCTCGCGGCCCTCATTAATAATCAACTCTACTTCGTCGATACCCAAAACCAACCCGCCCCCTGGGATGGTGTCCAAGAACCTCCCTTCTTTATCAAAAAAGAACAGGGAGTGAAAACAACCTGTTTCCCTCCTCTGTCTAAAACTCTCCTGACTGGCATTCCCGTCTATGTCGGCATTGGCAACGATTTCGCCGACATTGCCACTAATAGCAGATATACCCGTATCTTTGACGGCACCTTCCCAACGCTACCTCAACCATCGCGCCTTTGGACCGTCATGGTTTATATCATTGGTTCCACCCTCGAATCCATCCCTCAACACTTGGCCAGTCAAGACCTGATAGAAATGCTTAATGGCAGCCAGCAAATGGTCAGTGACAATGTCAACCTCGTCCTCACCACCGGCGGTTCCACCCGCGAAGGCTGGAAAACCGTCAAACGTTCCTTGATTCACCAAGGACAACAACAGGTCCTCGCCGATTTAGGAGAACAGAACATGGCCGCACCGGAAACTTTAAGTGAATTTGTTCCCTGGGCCGTGACTCACTTTCCTGCCAGTCACTATGCGTTGATACTTTGGGACCATGGCCACGGTGCCCTTGGTTATGGTTCAGATGCCTCCAAAGCCGGCCTGGCCGCTAATCAGGGCAAACCCGACGAAATGACTTTGACTGAACTGCATCAAGCCTTTCAAACTATCCGTCCGCAACTGGCTAACCCGCTAGATATTATCAGTTACGATGCCTGTAACATGGCTACCATTGAAGTAGCAGAAGTAACTGCTACGCTGGCGAATGCCATGTCTGCCTCGGTTGAAAAAGAACCTGATCATGGTGCCGATTACAATTATTTGCTGACCCACCTGGCCACCCATCCACCCGCCAATGGTCTTGAGTTTGGGAAACTGTTGAAAACTTCTTATCTGCAACAAACCCAACAGAAACTCAGTGCAACCTCCGAACAAACCACTTGGGACACCGACCAAATTACTTACAGTGTCCTCGATTTAACCCAATTACCCACGTTTTGGAATACCTTCAAAGACTTTGCTATCCAACTAGATGATGTGCTTCGAAACACCGATTTTCTCAATGCCGACAGTAGCTATAAAATGCTCAGTTATGGGATGATTCATGCCCCTATCTATCCTGCGGTACTAAGGGTCAACACCATTCGTTCTAAACGGTTTAGTCAAGCCATCAATGAAAAAGATGTCCACATCGACCTTTATGCGGTATTGCAAACGGTATTGCCCAATTTTTCAGAATTAAAATCGGTTGCCGACAATTTACTGACGCAACTGAATCAACTGGTGATTGAGTATGAGGCCAATCCCAACGTCAAAAAGATACATTCTGACGCTGGTCGTCTCAGCATCAACATTGGTACCGGCTTACCCTATTTAAAGGAATTACCTGAAGCCTACCAACTATTTTACGAGGCCCTGGCTTATTACAACACACGCAAAGCCAATGACCTCTCTAATATTAATGACGACTCCAAAAAGACCTGCTACGGTCACACCACCGAAGGCATGGTCTGTGCTGCGTTCCCGAACTGGTTACGCTTACCAGCCAGTGAAGTGTTAGAAGTGGAAGCCTACTTAGGCCAATACACCGCCGGAACTGACCATATTTACTTGATGAAGACCCTTTATCAATCTCAAGGAGAAGTTACCGAAGAGATGGAATTGGGCATCGATGGCAATCAAGCCTGCGATTATCAAGTGTGCGTCAATGACACCGATTGCGCAAGTATTACCTTGACCGAACAAAACGACCGACGTTTTGCCGACATTATCCTGAATGACAATCCAGCAGTACTCACTTTCTGTCAGGGCGAGGATAAGCAATGGCAAGCGTGCAGTGTTATCTCCCAAACCGATGGGTTCTGGGGACGGTCTAGCGTGTTATACCCTGACGACATGATTGCTCCGACCACCTTGCAATGGTCGGATGGAGAAGAAACTCTGGAAGAGATAACCGGGAAGACCTTAACCGTAGCCGCCCGTCCAGTCACTTTGAAACAACACTGTGACCCTACCAAAGCCGTCATTATCACCTCCTCTTACGGTGCGAATCTGCAACCAGCGTATCGGGAATTATGTAGAGATGCCAGTTGCGTTTGCACCGCCGAGGACTTGACTACAGAACCAGGCGATGATGCGTGTAAGAAAGTGGGGACGAAGGCGGGGGTGATAATTGAACCTTGAAGATGAACCTATCCTAAAATCACCTAGTTACCACGCTCCGCGTGGTAACGAGATAAGTGTAGGGTGCGTCCCACGCACCATTTCTCAAATTCACAATGGTGCGTGGGACGCACCCTACCTTAACTTAATGGCATTGCGGCTAAAGCCTCTAGTCCCGCAGTGCGATGAGGTTTATCCGTTGATTTCCTCCATCCGTTGTCCTAAACTCTGTTATACTTAAACCAGAACTTATCTAAAGAGGAATTATCAGATGGAACACATCGTAAAAATAGAACCCAATGGCGTATTAACTATTCCAGAGGAATATCGCCAAATACTAGGGATTGCGGCGGGTGATGAAGTGGCGTTACGCATGAAAGACCACCAACTCATCGTTTCCTTACCGCAACAGCCTACCCAACCCGCCCCGGTTGGGGAGGAAGCCGTTAGATATGCCCAGGCTATGGTACGGCAATATATTCCGGCGGGACGTAGTTTAGTCGATGAATTGATTGCGGAAAGACGACAAGAGGCAGCCCGTGGTGAATAAAATTCTTTTTGATGCGTCAACTGTTCTGGTACTGCTCCAACAAGAACCAGGGGCCGACCGGGTCTTTGCTAAACTGGCCGAGGCGGCTATTAATACGGTCAATTTAGCTGAAGTGGTGACCAAACTGACCGAAGCGGGAATGTCAGAAATGACTATTCAGAAAATGTTAATACCGTTGAACTTAACCATCATCCCCTTTACCGACCTCATGGCTTATGAAGCAGGCCGTTTGCGACCGTTGACCCGGGCGATGGGGCTATCATTGGGTGATAGGGCTTGTCTGGCTACGGCACGAGTGTTGGATATACCGGTATTGACTGCCGATAGAATCTGGTTGCAAGCGGCAGTTGGGGTGCAGGTGGAGTGTATTCGTTAGCCCATTTTTCGCGGATAACAGAGTCGAGAACAACGGATTGAGGAGAGGAACGGATAATCCCCCAACTTCTCACCCTCTGTTGATTTCCCAATACCTAAAAAAGGAGTCATCAAATGATTTCAGACCAGATTACCAAACAACTGCATGACCGGTTTACTCGTGGTCAACCACTGTCCTTAGAAGAACAATCTTTATTAGAAACTTGGTACGCGCTTCAGGACCAAGTTGAAAATGAGACCTTGAGTGTTAACCGGGGGGAAAACCACCTAGCGGCCTTAAAGACACAAGTGTGTAGGTTGGAGTGAGTATTAGCGAACTCCAACAACAGTTTGTGAGAACGATGTTGGGGTTCGCTGGCGCTCACGCCAACCTACGAATACTTTAATCTGAAAATTAATCAATAATTGGTTTCAGGAGGTTAATATGACTCTCACCGAGTTATTACAAAATGCCCAATTTGTCGTCAATGCCAAAGGTCAGAAACAAGCCGTACAATTGGAACTACCCATCTGGGAAGAACTCCTCGCGGTCTTTCAAAACCATCTCGATGAGGAGGAACCAACTCAGGAATTATTAGCCATTCCTGGTCTAGTGGAAGCGGTCGAACAGTCTAAGCGACGAGTACAGGCTGGACAGTTTAGTCGTTACGAGGATATTCAACGCAATGTATGAGTTAAGATTTGACGACGAGGCCAGACGGATTTATCAGACCGTGACTGACCAGTTAGCGCGACGCTTGAATCGGTGCTTTGAACGTCTGCGTGACAACCCGCTGAAACATCCTAATATCAAGCCACTGAAGGGTGTGTTTACAGGTTTATATCGTTATCGAGTCGGCGATTGGCGTGTGATTTATGAGGTTCAAAAGAAGGAACGAGTCGTTAATATTTTACAGATTGTACGTCGTGATAAAGCCTATGAACGGTGAGTACCGTAATACGGTAGGTTGGACTGAGAAGTCCAACGAAAAAGGAGTATCGAACCAACGGCACCGCGTGGAGTCCGGAATTTATTCCGTGACCCGTTTTAAGAAAGAAATTTATTTAACAAGCACGTAAATAACTACAACGAATAACGAGTACAACGAATTTAGAAATAAACGAATTAACCGTACCTCAATTCGTTTATTTCTAAATTCGTTGTACTCCAATCCATCGTACTAAACTAACCCAAACCAAGAGGACTTAAATTTATGAACACATCAACGACTTTTTCCTTCTCACCCACTGACTACCTCCGCCACTGCACCCTAAGTTGGCTACTCTTTTTCCTCCTGTCTGCCACAGGCATGGCGGCTGACTTAACCTTCACGCCCAACGCACCCATTGTCGAACAGGGAAAACAAATAACGTTATCGGTCTCTGGCACCAGTGGCGAAGTGATTTGGACGGTCGCCAAAGGGCAAATTCAAGGGACGGGGACGCAGGTGACTTATGTGGCACCGGGGCAGGTGGGATTGGATGTGGTGACGGTGATGGATGGGGGAGGGAATGTGGCTACGGTTAAAATCGTGGTCACACCGCTGTCTCAAACCCAGTCATTACAGATGGAAAATGCGAATTGGGAGGTGTTTACGAATCGCGAAGAGATTAAAGCATTATTGTTGTCAGAAAATGGTAAGACGTTGTGGGTAGGAACGAATGGGGGATTGGAAAAGCGGGATGCCCAAACGGGGGAAATTCAGCAAGTTTTTATCAATACGGATGGCTTGCCTGCCAACAATGTCACTGCCCTCTTAAGCGACGGCCAAGGCGGGCTGTGGGTCGGGACTAATGGAGGATTAGCCCATTACACTGCGTCAGGGCAATGGCAAGTGTTTAATGAAGAGAATTCGGGTTTGCCAGACGACCGGGTTGTTGCCTTATTAAGCGACGGTCAAGGTGGTCTGTGGGTCGGACCTGTGGGAGGAGGACTCGCGCATTACACCGCGCAAAGACAATGGCAAGTGTTTAATAAAGAGAACTCAGGCTTGCCAGACAACTTTGTTTATGCCTTATTAAGCGACGGTCAAGGCGGTTTGTGGATTGGGACCGCTATCGGAGGACTCGCGCATTACACCGCACAAGGACAATGGCAAGTGTTTAATAAAGAAAATTCAGACTTGCCAGACAACCAGGTTGATGCCTTATTAAGCGACGGTCAAAGCGGTCTGTGGATTGGGACTTCTGAGAGGACAATAGGGGCTTCTAAAGGACTTGCACATTACACTGCGCAAGGGCAGTGGCAGGTGTTCAACACCGACAATTCGGGCTTGCCTGGCAACCGGGTTACTGCCCTCCTCTCCGATAGCCAAGGCGGGCTGTGGGTCGGGACGAAGTTTAGAGGACTCGCCCATTACACCGCGCAAGGAGAATGGCAAGTGTTTAATCCTGAGAATTCGGGCTTGCCAAACAACTCTGTTGGTGCCTTAGTAAGCGATAGCCAAGGCGGACTGTGGATTGTAACCAATGGAGGACCACTCGCCCATTACACCGCGCAAGGGCAATGGCAAGTATTTAATGAAGACCAATCGGACTTGCCAGATAACAGAGTTAGCGCCTTATTAAGCGATGGTCAAAACGGTCTGTGGGTCGGGACTGATAGAGGACTCACTCACACCACTGCGCAAGGACAATGGCAAGTGTTTAATACTGAGAATTCGGGCTTGCCAGACAACTTTGTTAGTGCCTTAGTAAGCAATAGCCAAGGCGGTCTGTGGGTCGGGACAGGAGGAGGACTCGCCCATTACAGCGCAACAGGGCAATGGCAACTGTTCAATAAAGACAATTCCGGCTTGCCATTCAACAGGGTTAAAGCCTTATTAAGCGACGGCCAAGGCGGACTGTGGGTCGGGACAGGAGGAGGACTCGCCCATTACACCGCGGCAGGGCAATGGCAAGTGTTTAATCACGAGAATTCGGGCTTGCCAGTATACAACGATGTTTCCGCCTTATTAAGTGATAGTCAAGGTGGACTATGGGTCGGGACTTCTGAAGGACTGGCCCATTACACCGCACAGGCGCAATGGCAAGTGTTTAATACTGAGAACTCGGGCTTACCAGATAACCGTGTTGATGCCTTATTAAGCGATAGCCAAGGCGGTTTGTGGGTTGGGACTTATCAAGGGGGACTAGCCCATTACACCGCGCAAGGGCAATGGCATAAAGAGTTTAATACTGAGAATTCAGGTTTATCCGCCTTTGTTAAAGTCTTATTAAGCGATAGCCAAGGCGGACTATGGATCGGGGCTGATAGGGGACTCGTCCATTACACCGCGCAAGGGGAATGGCAAGTGTTTAATACTGAGAATTCGGGCCTGCCAAACAACGGGGTTACTGCTTTGTTAAACGATAGCCAAAGCGGACTGTGGGTCGGGACTTATGTAGGAGGACTTGCCCACCTCACCTTCACCCAAAAAACCGCCCTCTGCCAAACCGCCGACGCCACCACCTGCGAAAACCTCCAGGCGAACAAACGCGCCGCTATTCTTATTGCTGGCGGAGGTGCCGATAGTTCCAACACCCTCTGGGACACGACTGAAGCTATCACCAGTTACCTTTACAAAGTCTTTAACAAACGCGGCTTTGATAACGATGAGATTTATTACCTCTCCCCCAAAGCCTGGGCCGACTTCAATGGGGATGGGATAGATGACCGCATTGTGGATGCCCCTAAACCAGAACGTCCTCTTACTCCTGAAGATGTTCGACTCGCTTTAGAGTGGGCCAAGGGATTGGGCAAACTGGACCAACCGCTGTATCTGTTTTTCGTCGACCACGGCGGCACGGAGAAATTCCAGTTAAGCAAATTAGAATATCTGGAAGTGACCACCTTGAAAACCTGGTTAGATGATTATCAAACCGTCACGGGCAATCAAGTGATGATGGTCATTGATGCGTGTCATTCGGGACAACTGTTAGAATCCCTCAAAGCCCCTAACCGTGCCATCATCAGTAGCACCAGCGACGGTTTGGCTTACTTTGACCGCACCGATAAACGCGGCTTCAGTCGCTTCTTCGCGGCGGGGTTACTCAAAGGCATGAATTTTTTGGAAGCCTTTGGTTATGCCGGTGGTGAACAAACCAAGTTGTTAGGCGATATGTCGAAACTGATAACGGCCAGTACCGGCAGCAGCAGTGAGATTGGTCAAGTGCCACGATTTGATGATGGCAGTGACGAGGGCCAATGGTTAAAGCAGATTTATCTCAATGGCAGTTTTGCGGCAGGAGATTTGACCTTAGCGGTGGAGAGTTTAACTACTTCCACCACGGTAGCCGCCGGCACCTCATTGCCACTGAAAGCTAAAGCGGTTCTCGCTGCTGGGCTGATTAAACGAGTGTGGGCCGTCATCCGGCCACCGAAGATGAATCTGGTCATGGATAGCAACGGCACGCCGATTTTAGTGTTACCTCAACTAACTTTGGCTACTTCTGGTAGTGAAAAGGATGTCTGGGAAACCACTTGGCAAGAAGCGATTTATAATGGTAACTATCAAGTGACCTTCTATGCCGAAGACAATCAAGGCAATATTGCCAGCAGTGACTTGCCCGTAGTTATTACCGTCACCGGTGGGATTGAACCGCCTCCCCAAGCCTTGGTGCAACTGGGATTGGAGAAAACGCAATATCATTTTGGCGAACGTTTTACCGCCACCTTGACCGAACAGTTAAGTTGGGGATATGATTTATATGCCGCGGTCTTATTACCCGATGGTCAAACGTTTGTCACCTTGAAAACTCTCAATGAGTTTGCCCCGTTGAATGAACCCAAACCGTGGCGGACGCGACGTGTTCAAACGCAACCGGTGACGTGGATAGACATGACGTTGCCGGAGACGTTACCTACTGGGCAATATTGCCTGTTTGGGATTCTGTCACCAGAAGGGGGAGAGGTATTTGAGACGTTGGGGAAGGGATTGTGGGTGATGGATATGAAGTGTTTTGAGATAGTGCCGTAATTAGGGTAAAACCGAGTACAACGAATTTAGAAATAAACGAATTGATACGGGGTTAATTCGTTTATTTCTAAATTCGTTGTACTCCCCTCCGTGGTTCTCATAACAATTCTACAATATCGGTAAAATAAACTGGTCAATACGTTGACAATGATTAAATAATGCCACATAATCCAATAGTTATTCAAGAAACTTATCGGCAACCACATCGGCAAAACTATGTACCATCATCCGTCTCAAATGCAACCTCTTTTTCCGAATGGCACGGAGGAATTAGAAGACCTTGCGTTACCGATTTTGAGTCACTCTGCCACGTTAGGGGGACAATTACACCCATTAAGTCGTCAGCCCATTATTGAATTATTGCGAATTATCAATAGCTATTATTCCAATCGTCTGGAAGGTCACCATACTCATCCGATTGACATTGAGAAAGCGATGCGACAAGATTACTCCGCTGACCCAGCGAAACGGGCTTTACAAATAGAAAGTGGTATTCATATTCAAGTCCAACGTCAGATCGAACAACGGTTGGTTACGGAAACCTCTCTCAATGTGGCTGACAGTCAATTTATCCGTTGGATTCATCAACAGTTTTATGAACCAATGCCTGACGAATTAAAATGGGTCAGCGACCCGACTCATCAAACCCAAGTGGAGGTGAAAGCAGGACCATTACGTGACCGTGAAGTACAAGTGGGACGACATATTCCACCACGATATGACACTCTCCCGCTATTTCTCAAAACTTTTAGTGCCGCTTATTCACCGACTCAATCTCATGGTGCGAAAAAACTCGTAGCGGCAGCGGCTTCTCATCACCGCTTGATGTGGATACATCCATTTTTAGATGGCAATGGTCGGGTGGCGCGGTTGTTTAGTGATGCCTACTTGGGACAAATTTTAACTGGTTATGGTTTCTGGACGGTCAGTCGTGGTTTGGCGCGACAACGTAATGATTATCTGGCGGCCTTAACTCAGGGCGATGCACCACGCCAACATGATTATGATGGACGAGGTAATTTATCCAATCAAGGATTGTTAGCGTTTTGTCGATTTTTTTTGGAAACTTGTCTGGACCAGATTACTTTTATGCAAAATTTGTTACAACTAGAGGCTTTGTTAGAACGGATTCGCGGCTATGTGGAAGCACGACGCACCGGTTTATTGCCTTTTCCACCCCTTCGTTCGGAAGCTACTGATATTTTGCAAGCGGTTTTGTTAAGAGGAAAATTATCCAGAGGAGAAGCACAAAAAGTCACGCAGTTGCCGGAACGAACGGCGAGAAATATTTTGAAGCAATTATTGACTGAGGGTTTGTTAGTGTCACCCACCGCGAAAGGGGTGGTGAGACTTGGAATACCATCGGCAGTGGCTTATTATTGGTTGCCACAGTTGTATTCGAGTGCTTATTAACGGAGGAGTATAATGGCTTGACGAGGACAACGATAACCCAGTTGCCCACTCTACCTGGTTGCCGATAGAATCTGGTTGCAAGTGGAGGTTGGGGTTTAGGTGGAGTGTATCCGTTAGAACGATGGCACCTCGTAGATTTTCGTGTGAGTACAACGGATTGACAAAATAAACGGCGGGTGAGATGATAGGGTTTTATACGTTGCTTTTCTAAATCCGTTGTGCTAAAATTCGTTGTACAAAGCAAATTCACAGAGATGACCCAATTTAAACCGAAATAGCTATCATTTTTCACACTGACAACCTTTCACAGGAGAAACTTACCATGAGCACTCTCAGTTCATCAGCAGACCAACAATTACTGGCCGAAGCCAAACAACTTGGCGGGCATAAAACCAAGCGTGAAACGATTAACGAAGCTCTTAAGGAGTACATTCGTTGGCGGAAACAAATAGAAGCCACTAAATTGTTTGGGACGATTGACTTTTACCCAGACTTTTTGGAGGAAATGGAACGGAAGAGTCAACCACGATGATTTTACTAGACACTCCAATCTTATCGTTAGCTTATCGTAGAAAATATCGTACTGACGAAGCCATTCCTGCCGAAGTCATTATATTACGAAGTTTGGTTGACGCTCATAAGCCAATTATGGTGCCCGGCATTGTCATTCAAGAATTTTTGACGGGAATCCGAGAAGAAGCGCAGTTTCAAAAATTGCAGCAAATAGTGATGGGGTTTCCAGTTATTCTAGCCACAACGCCTCACCACTTGGAAGCCGCCCGCATAGCCAACGCTTGTCGTCGTGCGGGCGTTATCACTTCGGCTTCTGATTGTCTGATTGCGGCTATAGCCATTGAACAACAGGCTCATTTATTCACGACGGACCAAGATTTTGTGTATATGGCACGTCATTGTCCCCTACGGTTGTTTCCGAACTTGGCTTTGGCTAAATGATAGATATTTAATCAGGTATTAAAATCCAGGTGCTAGGTTTCCTAATATTTAAACCGAGTACCACGAATTTAGAAATAAACGAATTAAGCCCGTCACCAATTCGTTTATTTCTAAATTCGTGGTACTCTTAATCTGTTGCCTTTACCCCAAAAACACACTTAATTCATTAATGTGTGTGATATAATAGTGATTATCAGAATCAGAATTAACAGAATGTAAAGAATTACTAGAATAAACCCCAACCCAGGTCCTTCAATTCTCAAATTCTGCAAATTCTGATTCGAACAAAAAAATCTCTTAATCATAATCAAAGCAACCCCCAATGAAAATATGAACAAACCCCGTGTTTATCTGGAAACCAGTTTCATTAGTTACTTGACAGGTCCACTCAGTCAGAATATCATTGTGGTAGCTAATCAGTATGTGACGAAAGAATGGTGGGAGAATCGTCGTCACGCTTTTGATTTATTTATCTCTCAATCAGTGATAGCGGAAATTAGGCAAGGCAATCCTACCGAATCGGCAAAACGTTTAGCCATGGTGAAGGACACGACGGTGCTAGTGTCAACTCAAGAGGTCATTGAGTTAGCCTTCGCTTTCCTGACAGACCAAGGCGTACCTAGTAAAGCCAATGAAGATGCGCATCATATCGCGGTGGCTACGGTGCATCAAATGAATTATTTGTTGACTTGGAACTGCAAGCATATTGCCAATCCACAAAGTCAACGCCAATTACGTCAAATCAGCCTGAAACGAGGATACGAACTTCCTATTCTCTGTACCCCTTACGAACTCTTACCGGAGAACTAATTATGTGGCAAGACCCGATTGTCGAAGAAATACACCAATACCGAGAAGCCCGCGCTAAGAAATTTAATTATGACTTGTGGGCTATGTATGA
Organism: Thiomargarita sp.; assembly: GCA_022729575.1. GTDB lineage: Bacteria > Pseudomonadota > Gammaproteobacteria > Beggiatoales > Beggiatoaceae > JAABRD01. Next base: position 731 of record DZAL01000071.1, on the reverse strand, counting down.
AGATTTAAAAGCCGGCGAAAAACAGAGTCAACTAGAAGGTTGGCATTTTGCTTCTTTTGGTGCGACGGATACCCAAACACGAGAAAACTCGCCAGTGGATGAGAGTTGCGCGGGTTGACATGGAAGGTGCCGTCGAGTACAACCGATTTGGGGGAGAAACGGATAAGGCAAACCTGCGGGTTTATCCGCTTATCCCCCTAATCCGCCGTACTAGACCAAAGAGGAGTAAACCTGGCACTCTCCAACCTACTATGCTATAATTGCTAGTTAATCAACCAAGAGACCTTACTTACTATGACAACCAAAGCCGAATTACATTCTCTGGTGGACTTATTGCCAGACCAGGAATTACCGGCGGTGCAGTGGTTTTTAGATTATGTCCATACCCACAGTAACCCCGTGTTACGCACCCTGATGAATGCCCCATTCGATGACGAAGACACGAGTGCGGAAGAGGAACAATTAGTCCAAGAGGCGCGAGCAGAAGTGGCTAGAGGTGAAGTATCGACGTGGGAAGTAGCTAAACAGCGATTGCTAATGAATGGCGCTTGCGGGTAGGAAAATGGCGAATACGTTTTATGTTTGTGGCAAACACTCACACTATTCAAATTTTGAGGGTCTTGCCGAGAAAAAGTGCTTATTAACGGGGGAGTATAATGATGGCTTGATGAGTACAACGAATTTAGAAATAAACGAATTAAGCCCGTCACCAATTCGTTTATTTCTAAATT
>DZAL01000070.1 GCA_022729575.1 Thiomargarita sp. | reverse complement strand
GGCATGGAATAAATTCCGGACTCCAACGGCACGGAATAAATTCCGGACTCCAACGGCACGGAATAAATTCCGGACTCCAACGGCACGGAATAAATTCCGGACTCCAAAATCCGGGGCATACCCCTCCTTTTTCGGGGCATACCCCTCCTTTTTAAGGAGGGGTCTGGGTGGTTATGCGTAAGGTGAGTTATTTAAGTCTTCGGTGTTCCAAATTCTAGCAATGGTGAGGGGGTCTTACTTTGATTAGGATTTAAACTCTCCTTCTGGTCATCTTCATCAGTGCTAATCAAGTCACTGAATTTTTTCAGTAAAGGTTCCATTTTGTATTTTGGAATTTCGAACACCCAGCCGCTTAACTTCGGCTTCAACAATTCTACTTCGGTTTTCACTTCCGCCGCAGTCTTCAAACCGGTTTTATCTTCCTCCTTATCCTTCTTATCCTTAGCGTCTTTATTTTCGCTTTCCTTACCCTCTTCTTTACCTGCTTTCGCTTTAGACTCTTGGACGGCCGCGGTGTCAGATTTTGCCGGTGGCATTACTGCGGCCACTACCGTAGCCGCAAACTTAGCATAATATTTACCCTCTTTTTCCATGGCCGTCATGGTCACTTCTAAACCGTCAAAACTGGTAAAGACCGCACGGTAAATCGAGTCCTCCGCAAACTTGACCTCAGTTTCCGCAGTAACCTCGTTAATGTTGAGCGCAGACAATACGTTAGCAATTTGGCCCAACTCATACGGTGCTTTTACGTGTGCCCCCGCCGGCAAATCTTTCAGTTGATAATTTGTCTCTTCTGGTTGCTCTTTAAAAATCACCAATGAATTATCGCCCGGTTGAGTAATGCTGACTTGCCGGAGCCGTTTGCTTTCAAGATCCAGAATGCGCTTTTCGACCCAATCCATGGGCATCCGCTCGATCCGGAGAAAACCTTGAGTCAACCAGGCTTGGGGCTCGCCAACTTTGCGCACATAAATTTCGTTCAAAGTCGTATCATTTTTAGCCGGTTGAAAATTACCCAAAATAATACTGGCGACGGTTTTCCCGTCTTTATTTTTCAAACTCAATAATGTCGACTTCGAATCTTCAGCCGTTACTTCTTCTACCCCTAATTTAGAATACAGACTGGGGGTGGCAGTTTTCGCTTCCACCGTAGTGAGGTCAGTAAGTCCCAATAAGGTGCTCCGGACTTTATCTACCGCGACCGGATAATTAAATTTTTCTTTCAATACCCACAGCTCACCATTACGCTCCACGGTGAAATTATCATTTTTGGTAGTCACATTGATGGCAGTAACTTCATTAATAGTCTCCATCAATTTAGGAAACACCGGTTTATTTTCCTCCAGCACCATTGGGGGCTGACTTAACCAAAGTGCCACAATAGCTATCACCAGTGTTAGGAAAGTCAACATCGATAAATTTTTGGCATTCATTTACTAAATCCTCTTTATTCATAAAAAGGTGAGATTTGACAACTTTCAAGAAGTTGTCAAATCTTTCCCTCAATTAACCTTTCACCGGTAGCACTGGCCGTTTCCGGCGAGTGCGATACAAACTCAATCCAATACCACCGATTCCAATCAACAGCGGCATCAAACCAATGTTGATAAACTTCATTTGCGTTTCTAAGCGTTCAATATTCTTCTGCAATTCATGTTGCACCTCACGCAACTCCTTGCGAATCTTGATTTTTTCTTCGCGGGATTTGGCGATTTCTTGCTGTTGCTCAATAGATAAGGCAACCGTATTTCCCTCTTGCTTCTGACTTTGCAAGGTCCGTAATTTTTGGTCAGTTTCCTGCAAACGCGCCACTAGCTCCTTTTCCTTTTCGCGAAATTTTTGTTCCGCTTCCTGCTGAATCGCTTCTACTTTGGTAAACGGCCGTGAAAAACCGCCGTGATTACGCACACTAATCAAGTCATTACTGCCACTTAAATTATCTACCGCGTTACTGACCAAAGTCGCATTTGCCGAAAAAGGCAAGGCTAACCGTTGTCCTAAAAAGTTTTGTACGCGGACCCAAAATTGGTCGGCCAATAAATCAGTGTCGGCCACTACGATAATATTGATGGGCTCCTTGGATTCAGTTAACGCCGGAGTTTCTTCTGTCTTCTCTTTATCTTTATCTTTATCCGCTTCTTGGTCACCCTCCGCTTTTTTCTCTTCGGCTTTGGGCTTACCGTCAGGAAAAGCGGTTTTCACCTTACCGGTCAATCGCGCGGCTAAGATAAATTTTTTCCCCTCTGGCTTAAATCCACGCAATAATTCTTCCGGCTCCGATAACGGACCTAACTTATCGGTGTCCACCAACATTGCTTGGTCACTGGATTCAATTAACGGTATTACCTCAGTACCCACCGTCCCCTTCTTTACCAAGGAGCCTACCGAGGCCATAATCACGTTACCCAATTTAGCGGTCACAATGTCTTTCTTATTGAAGAAATCGGCCACTCCGCTATTTAAATCGATCCATACCGGATACTTCAAGCGCATGGTTTTATTCCCTTTGCGGACTTGGACGGTTTGTCCCACAGAAACATCAGCCACCACTTTGCGAGCTACCAATTCCACGCCCCAAGCGTCTAATAATTTTGACAATTCTGAATTGCGTGGCGCTTGTAACGCGGCCAACGGATTACTAGGATTGGCTGGTGGTTGGTCGGCTTCGGAATACGGATCCACAAACGCCATTAGTCGTCCGCCCGCCAACACGAATTGGTCCAGCGCAAATAAGGTGCGCTCACTCAAGTCTTTAGGATGAACTAGCAGCAACACACTAAGGTCTTTTGGAATCTCCTCCACTTTAGTGTCCACGGTGCGAACTTCAAACAATTGCCGTAGATGGTCAACTATCATCCAGGCCGGCGTGCCGCTACCCTGCATCAATGGTGATCCCGCTTCGCCTAGCAACGGTAAACTACTCATAATTCCTATCACCTGTTGCTTCGAAGTGGCCAACCGATAAATCAATTGAGTAATATCATATTCCAAAAACTCTTCACGAGAGGGGGTGAAAAAGGCGATATTTTCTTGACTGTCGGTAGAATTAGTGCCCACTAAACCAAAATAGATCGAAGTATTACTGTCATTGAGTGGCACCCCTTGCAAACCAAAGCCTTCGGCGCGGTCCTCTTCTTCCGAAAATGGCTCTGGGTCAATAACCTGCAATTTCAATTTATCCCCCGCCAAGCGTTGGTATTGTTCTAGCAATTCTTGTACTCGCACCGCATAACTATTGATGCCAGGTAAATTGCTTACCAACTTTTTGGACAGATAAAAACGCAGGGTAATTGGCTCGGCCAAAGTTTGTACGATATTTTTCGAGCCTTCCGATAAGGTGTAAAGTTTACCTTCAGTCAAATCCAACTGAGCAGTTTTTAAGGTAGTGTTGCTGACCATGTTAATCGCCAAAAATAGTACCACGGCCATCAGCAAACCAGTAGTGGTGAATAAATGTAAATGTTTTGCAGTCATCTTCATACCTCGTTGTTAATCGGCCTTTTTCATTTCGATTAAAATAGCCGTGGCAAACAACCAGAATGCCATTAACGTCAAAAAGTAAATCAGGTCCCGAATGTCAATAATACCTTTGCCGATAGCATTGAAGTGGGTTAAGAAACTAAAGGAGCTAATAGTTTCCACTAGCCATTGCGGGGCCCAGCCGCTGAAAAAGTCTAATACTAGCGGAAAGCCGCTTAAGATAAAGGCTAAACAGACTACTACCGTGATGACAAAAGCGATGACTTGATTTTTCGTGAGTGCTGAGATGCAAGAGCCAATGGCTAAAAAACCGCCGGCCATTAACCAACTTCCTAGGTAACCGGCTAGAATCACCGAATTATCCGGCTTGCCTAGATAATTAACCGTAAGCCAAATTGGGAAAGTCAAGGCTAAAGCGATACCGGTGAAGACCCAGGCAGCTAAAAATTTACCGACGACGGCTTCGGCGACGGTGACCGGTAAAGTTAGCAACAATTCAATGGTGCCACTTTTTCGCTCCTCCGCCCACAACCGCATGGCCAACGCCGGTATTAAAAAGAGGTATAACCAGGGATGGAAGTTAAAAAATGGTGACAAATCGGCCTGGCTCCGGGCAAAGAAATTGCCTAAGTAGAAAGTAAAAATGCCACTTAAAAATAAAAAAATGACTATAAAAACGTAAGCAATTGGGGTAGCAAAGTAACTACTTAATTCTCGTTTTAAGATAACCCAAGTGTAATAACTACGCATAATAACTCCTATTAATTCAATCGATTGAGTAGTCGTTTTTGGAACGATTAAATGACTTCTGCTACTAATTGAGTGTGACGTAATGACTTCATGACTTAATGCGTGGTGAGAGTCCGAAACACTTCATCCAAGCGTCCTTTCTCAACATGCAACTCTTCCACTTTCCAATGGTTTTCACGAGCACATTGACTGACTTCAGCGACAATCAAACGGTCCGACTTGGGTAGTATCAAATAACTAAGGTGAGTGGCATCCTCTTGCAGTAATTCCAGTTTTGCCACCCCACTTAATTTGAGCAAAGCGGGTCTAATTTCAGTGGCCTGATGAGCCGTGGCAGAAACGGTTAAAGTCACCGCATTATGATAATGTGACTTTGCTTCTAATTCCGCCGGGGTGCCGTCAGCCACAATTTTACCATTGGCAATGACAATCGCACGCGTGCAAACGGCATGAACCTCTTCCAAAATATGGGTGGAGAGAATAATCACTTTCTCTTTGGCCATCGCTTTAATCAAGGCTCGAACTTCATGCTTTTGATTCGGGTCCAACCCATCGGTAGGCTCATCTAGCACCAACACTTCGGGGTCGTGTAAAATCGCTTGAGCGAGTCCGACCCGTCGTTTAAATCCTTTTGACAAAGTATCAATGGGTTGTTGCAGCACACTGCTTAAATTGACTCTGGTGACTACCTCTCCAATGCGTCGTTGTTTGTCGGCACCCTGCAAACCGCGAATTTGCGCCACAAATTCTAAAAATGCGGCCGGCGTCATATCTGGATAAGCCGGTGCCCCCTCTGGCAAATAGCCCAGTCGTTGTTTCACTGCCAACGGTTGCTGTATAATATCATAACCATCTAAGGTCACGGTGCCAGCCGTGGGCGTAAGAAACCCCGTAATCATTTTCATGGTCGTAGATTTACCCGCACCGTTGGGACCGAGAAAACCTAGCACTTCTCCTCGGTTAACCTGAAAAGAGATGTCATCTACTGCCACCAATGAACCAAAATGCTTACATAAATTTCTTATTTCAACTTTAGTTTCCATAGTATAAACTCTTAAATACCAAAATACCAAGTGACAGGAGTACAAAATGAAATTTTAGGTAGTGAGGCAAAAGGTAGTGGTCAAGGTTTCAAACCTGACAGGTCTCAAAGACCTGTCAGGTTTAAACCACTGCCTGCTGCCTGAGACTATTAAATAAATTTTATACGGTTTGTACTTAGTGCGTACAATTTAGTTACAGTGGAAGATAGTAGGGACACGAAAAAATTTTTCAAGCGGTGAGGAGGAGGTCACAGTTCTAGCTAAACCACGATTAATAACAGCTATCTCTAGTAAATTTTGGAATTTACAATACTTTTTGGTATTCTATTAAATAAATTTAATCTCGTTTAAATTATTTCTTGAATGGCCAATAGCCTATTTTTCCGTTAAACTATTGGGGTGAAAATATATAGCAGGGAGAATCAATCCATTTTCGGAAACCAGACCACCATTAATTATTATGTTATGACGTGATTGATACGAAAGAGTGTCAGTCGTCATTCACTATTCACGGGAGAAATCATTTTATGTTACCTATTCAACGTGCATTAATCAGTGTTTCTAACAAAATTGGTATAGTGCCATTGGCGCAATCTCTTAAACAATTTGGTATCGATATTTTATCAACAGGTGGCACGGCTAAATTATTGACTGATAATGGTATTTCAGTGATTGAAGTCGCTGATTATACCGGTTTTCCAGAATTGATGGGTGGTCGAGTTAAAACTTTACATCCGAAAATTCATGGCGGGTTGTTAGGACGACGGGGGATAGATGAGACGGTGATGGCTACCCATAATATTTATCCGATCGATTTACTGGTCGTCAATTTATATCCGTTTGAACAAATGATTGCTGAACCAAAGTGCGATTTGGCTATGGCCATTGAGAATATTGACATCGGGGGACCTGCGATGTTGCGCTCGGCGGCTAAAAATCATGCTGCCGTTACCGTGGTGGTAGATGTTAACGACTATGAGTTGGTGCTTAAAGAGATGGCAGAAAATAAAGGGGCGGTCACGCAGGCCACACGGTTTCAATTAGCACAAAAGGTCTTTGCGCATACGGCTCGTTATGATGGGGCGATTGCCAATTATTTAGGTAAATTGAGCGGCGCGGATAATGTTGATTTTCCGGTAACGCTCTCTTTGCAATATCAGAAAAAACAAGCCATGCGTTATGGTGAAAATCCGCACCAAAAAGCCGCATTTTATGTGGAGCCGCAGAAGGTAGAAGGCAGTGTCGCGGCGGCGGTGCAAGTTCAAGGCAAAGAATTGTCTTATAATAACGTGGCTGATACCGATGCCGCGTTAGAGTGTGTGAAAACTTTTAAACCGCCCGCTTGTGTGATTGTCAAACATGCTAATCCCTGTGGCGTGGCCATTGGGGAGACCCTGTTGGCCGCGTATGAACGTGCTTTTAAAACCGACCCGACTTCGGCCTTTGGCGGTATTATTGCCTTTAATCAGGTGCTCGATGCGGCAACGGCTAAGGCTATTGTGGATCGTCAATTTGTCGAAGTGATTATCGCGCCCATCATCCTGGAGGAGGCTAAAGCGATTCTGGCTACTAAAACCAATATTCGGGTGTTAGAGTACGGTCCGTGGTTACCTTGTAGTGTCCCTGGAATTGATTTCAAACGAGTCAATGGAGGGTTATTAGTACAAGACCGTGATCTGGGCACGATCACGGCGGCAGATTTAAAAATGGTGACGAAACGAGCACCGACGGCTAAAGAATTGGAGGATTTATTATTTACCTGGAAGGTCGTCAAATTTGTCAAATCTAATGCCATTGTATATGGTAAAGATGGCATGACCATTGGCATTGGGGCCGGCCAGATGAGTCGAGTGTATAGTGCGAAGATTGCCGCCATTAAAGCGGCGGATGAGCATTTAGCAGTCAAGGGCACGGTGATGGCTTCAGACGCTTTCTTTCCCTTCCGTGATGGTATTGATCAAGCGGCTAGTGTAGGCGTGACGGCGGTGATTCAACCTGGTGGCTCCTTACGGGATAACGAGGTCATTGCGGCGGCCGATGAGTATGGGATGGCCATGGTATTTACGGGAATGCGACATTTTCGACATTAATTATTCGGTAGTTCTAAAATTCTTCGGTATTTTCCCTCACCCCCAACCCCTCTCCCAGAGGGCGAGGGGCGGTCGAATTTTTAGAAAAGATTGGTGCTTACTTAATTACCTGGTGTGCAACATCTGTTGGAGTAGAGGCTTTAGCCGGTAGGTCGACCCTGACGACGTTTAATGGGGTGCCGCCCCCCACCGGCTTGCAGCCTCTACTCCAACATTCTAAATGGTTTTAACAAAATTTTAATCTGGTTTTAGCAAATTCAAAATACTTATGGTACGTAATAAAAAAACCGCTTACACTTGCCAAAAATGTGGTGCTGTTTCCTCCAAATGGTTAGGTCAATGTGCCGATTGTGGTGAATGGAATACTTTGGTCGAAACTGCCATCGAAGAAACTCCTAATAAGTATGAAGCACGCTTAAGTGGTTACGCTGGGGTAGCGCAGTCGCATCTATGCTTACTCAATGCGGTGGAAGCCTTGGGCGAGTCGCGGATGCCTACGGGTATCAAGGAATTGGATCGCGTTTTGGGAGGCGGTCTGGTCAATGGCTCCGTGGTCTTGATTGGAGGAGACCCAGGGATTGGTAAGTCAACGTTATTATTACAAGCGTTAGCTAGTATTAGCATGATTAGCGACCATCAACCGTTATATGTCACGGGTGAAGAATCGCCGCAACAGGTGAGTTTACGGGCGCGTCGGTTAGGATTGGAGGTGAGCCGAATAAAATTATTGACCGAAACTCAAGTCGAACGAATTTTGACGATTACCGCTAAAGAAATGCCCAAAGTCATGGTGATTGATTCGATTCAAACTATTTATACGGAGATGTTGCAATCGGCCCCCGGTTCCGTCGCGCAAATTCGAGAAAGTGCGGCATTGTTAGTACGTTTTGCAAAACAAAATAATGTGGCGATCTTCCTGGTCGGACATGTGACCAAAGAAGGTGCTTTGGCCGGGCCCCGGGTGTTGGAGCACATGGTGGACACGGTATTATATTTTGAAGGTGACAGCGGGAGCAGTTTTCGTCTGATTCGGGCGATCAAAAATCGGTTTGGCGCGGTGAATGAGCTTGGGGTATTTAGCATGACCGGCCACGGTTTGGAAGAGATTACTAACCCTTCAGGGATTTTTATTTCGCACCATGAGGAGGAAGTGGCAGGCAGTGTGATTATGGTGTCCCATGAAGGGAGTCGTCCCCTGTTGGTAGAAGTGCAAGCGTTAGTCAATGAATCTCATTCACCGGCGGCGCGGCGGGTCAGTTTAGGGCTGGACCCTAATCGTCTGGGGATGTTGTTAGCCGTGTTGCATCGTCATGGCGGGGTAGCCACTTATGATTTAGATGTCTTCATCAATGTCGTTGGTGGGGTCCGGGTTAACGAAACGGGGTCTGATTTGGCCGTGCTACTGGCGGTGTTGTCGAGTCTGCGTAATAAAACGATGAACAATGAATTGGTGGTATTTGGTGAAATTGGATTAGCCGGTGAAATTCGCCCGGTCCCCAGTGGGTTGGAACGTTTACGGGAGGCGGTGAAACATGGGTTTAAACATGCTATTATTCCTAAAGGTAATGTTCCGCCAGAGGGGGTGCTAGATATGGATATTATTCCGGTGTCGAGGTTAGTGGATGCGTTGAGGAGTTTTTAAATTTTACATAAATTTCGACCCACTTTCGGATAGTCCCTCCAAATTAAATGGAGGTCTTAACTTGCAATGAGTTACCCAGGTTCAAAGTTTCCTAAACCTCAAAGGTTTAGGAAACTTAGCACCTGCCAGATTTAGGAATCTTTTCTCGTTTCTCGTTCCCACGCGCCAGCGTGGGAATGCCGTGAAGTTTTTCTCGTTTCTCGTTCCCACGCGCCAGCGTGGGAACGAGAAGATGATAACCAAAAATCAGGGGAGCCAATTTGAACGATTGGACTATTAAGCCATGCGCATAAATTTTAATCAACTCGTGATTCCCGCCGGTAATCAATTGCTACTGAATAATATTGATTGGCAAACTTTTGAAAGTATCTTAACTGAATTAGGTGAGCCACGGTCGAGCCGAGTGTCTTATAGTAAGGGATTCCTAGAAATTATGGTGCCGTCACCGGACCACGAATTAAGCGCGGAAATTATCAGTAACATGGTAAAGATTCTCCTGGCCGAATTGAATATCGAATTTTGGGGATTGGGCGCGGTCACTTTAATCAATGAAAAGATGGCTCAAAGCGTAGAACCGGACCACTGTTTTTATCTCCAAGCAGAGGCCATTAAACCAAGCAACGGGCAGTTAGATTTAAGCCAGACACCTCCTCCTGATTTGGCGATTGAAATTGACCTGACCTTTCGGACCCATTTGGGCAATTATGAAGTTTTGGGTATTCCTGAATTGTGGCGCTATAATGGAAACATTTTGCAAATCAATCTGTTGCGTGCTGGTCGTTATGTCACTGCAACCACCAGTCAATTGTTCTCGCAGTTTCTGTGGCTTCCAGAAATCATCGCCCAATCGGTAGAGCAGAGTAAACGACAGGGACGTTATTTCGTGCTAAAAACTTTTCCCGGCTGGGTGAGGAAAGAAATGATGATGATGAGTAATACCAAGATTTGACAACTTTCAAAAAGTTGTCAAATCTCGATGGGGTTTTAGATTTGACAACTTTCAAAAAGTTGTCAAATCTCGATGAGGTTTTAGATTTGACAACTTTCAAAAAGTTGTCAAATCTCGATGGGGTTTTAGATTTGACAACTTTCAAAAAGTTGTCAAATCTTTTAGATTTGACAACTTTCAAAAAGTTGTCAAATCTGGTCAACACTCAATTTAAAATTTCAGTAAAATTGTCGGTATCTCATTTTCTGATAAAACGGCTCGTGTCTGATTTAAGTCATCTAAATTAGTAAAAGGCCCTACCTGTACCCGATACCAACTCTCAGCGGAAGTAGTCATCGGTTCCACTTGCGCGGTAATTCCCAAAGTCATCAAATGTGCTTTCAAACCGTCCGCTTGGGATTTTTCACGAAAGGAACCAACTTGTAAAATGTACTTACCTGACTTAGTCACTAGCAAATCATCGGTAGCAGGTTTGCCTAGCACTTCAGTAGGTACTTTCACTTCAGTTTTAGGTAAGGTATCATAAAATTCAAAGGCGGGCCGCGTTGTCGGAGCCGCCGGAGTAGGTGAAACAGTTTTTTCCGGAGTAGCCTTGGTATCAGTGCCGGTAGCGGTTTGAGATTGAGTTGCACTCTTAGTTACCGCCGTAAACTCTTCCACTCGCGGGGCGACTTCACGAAGATAAAATAGAAAAGAGATAAATATGCCGATGAGCATCCCGGCCAATAACCATACCCACCGCGGTGGACAACCGGCGGTGGGGTCATAGTTAGGATGCGGACGACGACGGCGATTGTCCATGGGTTTACATCACCTCTGGGGCGGTCACACCAATGACGCTTAAACCATTACGTAACACTTGTTGAGTAGCCACGGTTAACATTAATCGTGCTAGACGTAAATCTTCCTCTTCTACCAAAATTCGTTGCGCATCGTAAAACGCATGAAATTGCTGGGCCACTTCACGTAAATAATAGGTCAATTGATGTGGCTCATAAGAACAAGCGGCATTTTCAATCACTTCCGGATAACGAGATAAAGTGACCATTAAAGTTTGTTCTTGCGGCGCGGTCAGTTGTTCCAGTTTGGCTAATTGGGCCTCAAGGGATAACGCGGTCAAATCAGTAATCCCCGTCGGTGAAGTTTCGATTAAGCGCCGAAATACACTCACCGTTCGAGCATGAGCATATTGCACGTAATACACTGGATTGTCTATCGATTGTGATTTGGCTAATTCTAAATCAAAATTGAGATGTTGTTCACTGCGCCGTTGCACATAGAAAAACCGGGCCGCATCGGCGCCTACCTCTTTTCGTAATTCGCGCAAAGTCACAAATTCACCACTGCGCGTCGACATCTGTAGGCGTTCTTTCCCAATATATAAAGTGGCAAACTGCACTAACAATATCACCAACTGCGTCGGTTTTCCGCCTAGGGCCGCAATCGCCGCTTTAACCCGTGCCATATAACCATGATGATCCGCGCCCCAAATATTAATCAATACGTCGAAACCACGTTCTAATTTATTCAAATGATAGGCGATGTCAGAAGCAAAATAAGTATATAGTCCATTGTCACGGACAATGACTCGATCTTTTTCGTCTCCTAATTCAGAAGAGCGGAACCACCACGCGCCGTCTTTTTCATATAAGTGTCCTTGCGCTTGCAAACGTTGTATCGCGGTTTGTACCGCTTGCTGAGTAGTTAAACTGGCTTCCGAAAACCAGTTATCATAAACCACACCAAATTGTTCTAAATCGTGACGAATGTCCGTTAAAATGACCTCTAATCCTTCGTTAAAAACATGCCGATAAGCCACTTCTCCCAGCAACTGTTTACTGCGTTCAATCAAGGCATCAATATATATTTCTTTATCCCCGCCGTCTTCCTCATCTAGCGGGAGCTGATTAAAAATGTCGACAAGCGGACGTTGCAACGCGCTGACATGTTCCCGGTGCAAATTGGCCGCAATGTCCCATACATAATCACCTTGATAGCCATTATTGGGAAATTTGACTGATTCACCACATAATTCTAAATAACGTAACCAGACACTGATAGCCAGAATATCCATCTGCCGGCCGGCATCATTGACATAATATTCGCGATAGACTTGATAACCTACTACCGCTAGTAGATTGCCTAACGCATCGCCATAAGCGGCACCCCGGCCATGCCCAACGTGCAAAGGTCCAGTGGGATTGGCCGAGACAAATTCGACCATAACCGATTTTCCTACACCTAATTGACTACAGCCATAATTTTCCTTTTCGGTCAAAATGTGACTAATGTTCTGAAAATAGGCTTGAGGAGTTAAAAATACATTGATAAAGCCGGGGCCGGCAATGTCAATTTTAGCGATAACTTCATTTTGGCTAGGTAATTGTTGTACAATCAATTGAGCCAATTCCCTGGGTCGGGTACCGACGATTTTAGCTAACAACATGGCCAGATTACAAGCAAAATCACCATGCCGACTATCCCGCGTCCGTTCTATCTGAATTTCGCAGGTAATATCTTTAGGAATTAAGCCACTGTTTTGCAATTGCGTCAGGGCTTGAGTAAATTGGGTATGCAGATACTGTTTCAAGGTAGATTTCTCGTGGTGTCAATAAAGATTTATGTTATTATACCGCAATTAGAATGTAAAGAAAACATTTGATTTTGAATAATTATATTCTATAAGGGTGTTAATCGGTTGGTAGTCTTTAACCTAATGGCAAGACCTGTGCATAACAAACCTGGTATTTACAAAAATTTCAGATACGGAGTTCCAAAACCGGTTTGGGGACTCCAAATGCCAAATTGGTTTTTCATAGTTATTGCAGCTAAAGCCTCTGGTCCGGTATATAATGCTGAATTAATTAATTGAACCGAGGTTTTCTAAACCATAGAGGTGGAGGCAAACCTGTTTGCGAGAGAATGTTATGACGAATTTATCAGCAGTTTATGAACAAGATTTTTATGCGTGGTTGATGCACAATGCTTTGTTGATACGACAGGGGCGGGCTACGGAAATCGATGCGGAAAATGTGGCGGAGGAGTTGGAGAGTATGGGACGTCGGGAAAAACAGCAATTGGTTAATCGCCTGTCGGTTTTACTTATGCACTTGTTAAAATGGGTTTATGAACCTCAGCTACGTTCCAAAAGTTGGTTATACACCATCAAGGAACAACGTAAACGATTACAGCGGCTGTTGAAAGATAGTCCCAGTCTCATCGAATATGAACTTGACGAAAGATTGGCCGAGGCTTATGAAATAGCCGTATTGAAGGCCGCCAAGGAGACTCGTTTGGATGAATCGGTTTTTCCAACCGCTTGTCCATTTTCTTTGGCGGCGGCCCTGGATGAACAGTTTTATCCCGAAAGAGAAAGTTGACAACTTAAAGCCTTCCAGGCTTGAGGAAATCTGTGGTCAAGAGAATTTTATAATTTGGCGTTCAACTTGGTTTCATTTATCTATACTGCATAGCTTGATAATTTGAGTAAAGACTCAAGGGATAACACCCCTCGAAGGGGTGTTATCCCTGCCTGTGAAAGCTCAGATTTTTACGCTATGAAGTATAAATCAAGGAGAAATTTCTAGTAATGTTGTTAAATACTCCCTTAACCAATCTCCAAATGGAACTTTTAGAGTTGTACACCACGGAGTTGACCGAAACCGACCTATACGAACTAAAGAGACTGTTGGCGTTGTTCTATACACGACGTGCCATTCAACAGGCCGATCAGATTTGGGAAGAACGTCAACTATCGGCACCAGAGATGGAGAACTGGTTGAATGAAGTTACTTAAAGTCGTTCTTGACACCAATATCTTACTGGTCTCGATTTCTTCAAAATCGCCGTATCATTGGCTTTTTCAGAATCTTTTGACAGGTCGGTTTGACTTATATGTGACTACTGACATTTTGATGGAATATGAGGAAATTATCGCAACCAAGTACCATCCCCAAGTGGCCAAGGATGTGTTAAGGACACTATTAAAACTGCCCAATGTACACAGGCAATTTGTTTATTCTCGGTGGAATCTCATTGCTAACGACCCTGATGATGATAAATTTGTGGATTGCGCTATCGCTGGTAACGTGCATTATTTGGTTTCCCAAGATAAACCTTTTGACGTGTTGAAAAATATTGCTTTTCCCAGGGTGACGGTGCTGAATCTGGAGAGTTTCAAAGTGATTCTGTTAGGACCAGAATAAACTCTTATGATAAACTACCACACTGTCTGAATCGTAGCTCACGTAGGGTGGATACGCTTCGCTTAATTCTCACCCCCACTTTAACTTAATGGCATTCAAGAGAGTAACGATGCTGGACTAGAGACTCTAGCCACACTGCCATTAAGTTAAGCCGTGTTGGAGTCCACAGCTTCAGCTTTGGACAAGACTGGTTAAGGTAAGACGGCGTTTCCAAAGCTGAAGCTGTGGACTTCAACGCCGTAACTTTAGCTTAACTTAATGGCATTGAGGCTTTTAAATTCATCATTCACTAAACAAAGGAAACAACTATGCCCACTCCCCCCTCACACCCCATCCTCCGCCTAGACACCGGAATGCACACTGCAATGATAAGAAGAATTGACCTAGATACCGCGCAACGTTATCTCGTCACGGGTTCTGACGACAACACCGTGCGAGTGTGGTCGCTGACCGATGGGCAACTGGTGCGGGTGTTACGCCCCCCGATAGGAGAAGGTAATGAAGGAAAAATCTATGCGGTCGCGATTTCTCCAGAGGGACACACCGTAGCCGCAGGAGGGTGGACCAGCAAAACGGGGCTGGATAACTCTATTTATCTCTTCGATCGTGCCAGTGGTGAATTGCAGCAACGTCTGATGGGCTTACCCAATGTGATTAATCACTTAACCTATTCTTTCGATGGCCGCTATCTGGTGGCGTGTTTAGGAGAAAATGGAATTCGTATCTATCAAACCACCGATTATGGCTTATATCGTCAAGATACCGAATATGGCAGTGCTAGTTACTGGGCTGATTTTGACCGACAAGGGCGATTAGTAACCAGTTCTTACGATGGTTATCTGCGTTTATATGATGCCCAATTTAATCTCCTCAATGAACGTGCCACCAGTGGCGGCCGCGAACCGTTTGGAGTGCGTTTCTCGCCCACCGGGGAAAACCTAGCGGTGGGTTTTAGCGATTCGACTCAAGTGCAAGTCTTGTCTGGACAGACCTTAGAAGTGTTATATAACGTCAATACGCAAGGCGTGGATAATGGCGATTTAGGCCGAGTGGCGTGGTCTCCAGAGGGAGGTACCTTATATGCTGGAGGACGTTATGCCAATTCCAGCGGTTATCCTATTCTCAGTTGGTCTCAGGCGGGTCAAGGAAGTTATCAAACCTGGTCGGCTTCTAATAACACCATTATGGATTTGCGCACCTGGTCACAGGGCAGTATCGTCTTTGGGGCCGGGGATCCGGCGTGGGGACAACTCGATGTCAATGGTAACTGCTTCAGGTATCAGCAGGCCGATATAGGGGACTTTCGAGATAATCTGGAGGGATTGTTACTTTCTCACACCGGAGAAACCGTGCAGTTTGCTTATGAGAAAAGTGGCAACCGGCCGGCCCAATTTTCCCTCCAGCAACGCACTTTAACGCTGTCTTCCGCGTCAGAAAATCATGGTCCACTCACTCCGCCGCGAACGAAATTCTCTGGTTTATCGGTCACGGACTGGAAAAATAGTGAAACGCCTAAACTCAATGGCGAACTCCTGCCCCTAGAACCATACGAAACGTCCTTCAGTCTGGCCATTGCCACCGAGGGGCCAGTCTTTTTATTAGGGACCGCCTGGTGGCTACGACTGTTTGAGAGCCAGGGACAACCACGCTGGAAAGTGCCCGTACCTGGGGAGACTTGGGCCGTCAATATTGCAGGCAATGGCCAAGTGGCGGTAGCCGCGTTCAGTGATGGCACTCTCCGTTGGTATCGTCTGCGTGATGGTCAAGAATTACTCGCCCTCTTTCCCCATCGCAACGGTAAAGACTGGGTGTTGTGGACTCCTCAAGGTTACTATGATACCAACACGGGTGCGGAACATGCCTTAATTGGTTGGCATCTCAATCAGGGTGCGGACCAGGCCGCCAGGTTTTACCCGATTAACCAATTTCGCAACTACTTTTATCGCCCCAGCCGCTTAGATAAACTGTTAGAGACGCTAGAACCACTGCCACTACCGACATTACCAGCAGAATTAGGAGGCCCTGCCGCCGCGGACACTCCCTCGGTCCTGGACTACGTTACGGCACCTCCGCCTCCACAACCCTTACCGGTGGCCTCCACTCCCCAGTCCACTCCGCCAGCCGCTATACCTAAAAACTGGCTAAAATGGGTTACCACTTTCCTACTCATCTTGGGCGGACTCTTGCTACTGATGTCCGACCATTGGCTAGGGATAGGATTAACTCTAGCGATATTCATCTTCCTCTTCTGGAAGATTCTTCGCCGCCTCTGGTGCTGGTTCGCCCCCCAAACGCCGCGCCTGGTGGCCAACATCATCGTTGGTATTATAGTAGGAACCCTTACCACCGCAGTGACTCACTACCTTTGGCGCGTAGAACCGGCCAGTCTGTCAGGCATAGTCGTAGCAATAGCGGGATGGTGGCTGTGGAAAGAACATAGCAATAATTAATTGGTCCAAAACTGGTTTTGGACCTCGGTAAATCTCCTTTTTTATCAACTACTTGGTGATGACCCAATTAAGCCAGATTATCTCGTTCTCACGCCCCGGCGCGTGGGAACGAGATAAATCTGGGTGAGAATCTAGGACTGGCAGTCCTCGAAGGACTGCCAGTCCTGATAGAACTAGGTAGGGTTGGCCACTTGACTTTATAAACAAACGCTCTGTACTACAGGTGTCTGGAAGTGACGATAAGACCATCAAAGTGTGGGACTTGGCCAGTGGGCAAAATATTGCTACTTTTCCAACCAAAGGTGAGGTGCGAATGTGTGCTTGCGGGGCGACGGGGGAGATTGTTGGGGGAGATAGTACGGGGGAGGTTTATAGTTTGCGGTTGGAGGGGGGTTGAACCGCAGATTACGCAGATACGGAATAAATTCCGGACTCCAACTTCATGACTGCAGCGGTGGGAATCTGCGGTTCAGACAGAAGCGGAATAAATTCCGTACTCCATACTCCAGTTGATGGGGAAGAGGAAGGCCCGTAAGGAGAGAAGATTGGTGGTATTCACTAATTAGTTATGCTAAACTTAAAAATTAACTACTCATTTCTAAGGAAACCACCTATGATAAGTAACCTCGCGGTTCAATATGTTTCAGATAAACAAAATGGTCAACCTACCAGTGTCATTATCCCAATTGAACTTTGGCAACAACTTCAACCTCCTCAATCAACAATACTGCCCACCCAAATAGGTAATGCGTGGGAGGTCTTAGAAGCACTGACTGGCACTCTGGAAGCCCCCAGTGATTGGTCAAGTCAACATGACCATTATTTGTATGGCACCCCCAAAATTCCACAGAAGTTAACCGAATGACAGGCGAACGTTGGTTGTTAGATACCGTGTTTATTCAAGCCTTACTGAATCATCGTGACCAATATCATGCGAAGGCTAAAGCCTGGTTACCGCGTTTGCAAAAAGCCACCGAAGTCTGGATAACGGAAGCAGTGTTAGTGGAGGTTGGAAATGCTTTAAGTGCCATCAATCGTACTGCGGCGGTTCAGTTTATTCAACACTGTTATATCACCAATAACCTCCGGGTGGTGACGGTAGATACCCCGCTGTTGACTCGCGCCCTAAACCTTTATCACAAGCGTTCTGATAAATCTTGGGGACTGACAGATTGCATTTCTTTTGTGGTCATGGAAGAACATGGCTTAACTGAGGCCGTGACCGCTGATAGACATTTTGTGCAAGCGGGTTATCGGGCTTTGTTGCTATAGTCTGTATAAGATTGGACTGAACTTCGTCACGTCCAACGTGAGTCAACCCAATCCAGGCTGGCTAAAAATCGTCGGAATCACAGATTGACGCAGATGACACAGATGGAGGTTGATTTAATCGGTGTCATCGGTGGCAATCTGCGATTCCGATCGAAGCGGAATAAATTCCGGACTTCCATCCGACATTGACATCAAAACCATTAACTGAGGCGATAATATGAGCATTGCCATCCAAATTGATGATGAACTTTATGCAACGGCGCAGAATACTGCCAAAGGCGAATATCGTAGTGCCGAGGCACAAATTGCATTTTGGGCCAGACTCGGTAAAGCGGCCCTTGATAATCCTGATTTACCTATTGAGTTTATTAGGGAAATCTTGATTTCAAAAAGTCAAGAGCGCGAACTGGCAGAACCATTTATACCGGTGACTTACAGATGACAGACATTACCGTTCTCCAAATGCCGCTGTTCAAACGGGCCTATAAAAAACTCAAACGTAATCAACAGGAGGCCACTAACCAGGCAGTAGCGGCAATTATCGCAAACCCTGCACTGGGTACCCCTAAAAAAGGAGATTTAAGTGGTGTTTATGTGTATAAATTTGATGGCGTCAACCAACAATTTCTGCTGGCAGACGAGTGGGACCCAATCACACGAATATTGCTGGCACTGGGGGTCCATGAGAATTTCTACCGTGATTTGAAGCGCGGCAGAATGTATTGAAATTGAGTTTCGCTACGTTCCATAGGAGACCACTTAATCCACTTTACCTGAAAATCGTCTGCGCTGAATCACCGATTTGCGTAGATGACACCAATGGAGGTTGACTTACGATGTCATCGGTGGCAATCTGCGATTCAGACGGAAAAGGTCGTGAGACCAGACATTTTTATGGCATTCATGTTATTCTTGGAGAAACTTATGAAACAATTTCCACGTATCACCTTTAATCCTGAAGTCATGGGTGGCAAAGCATGTCTTCGCGGAATGCGAGTAACAGCCAGTATGGTCGTTGGAATGGTAGCGGTTGGACATGCTACGGAAAAAATCCTCGCCCGCTACCCTTATTTGGAAGCAGAAGATATACGGCAAGCCTTAGCTTATGCGGCCTGGCGTTTGACCGAAGTTGAAGAATCACTGGACCAGTTGACCGCTTATGAAGATTCTCATTGATATGAATTTATCACCATCCTGGCAACCATTATTGGCACAACATGGTATTCCTTCGCTACCTTGGAGTGAAGTAGGTGACGTGTCAGCACCAGACCGCGACATCATGCAATGGGCTAGTGAACATGGCTAGATGGTGCTGACCAACGACCTGGATTTTTCTGCCATGCTGGCTTTTGACGAAGCTACCGCGCCCAGTGTTGTGCAAATTCGTGCGAAAAACCTTGACCCGGTGAAATTGCAACAGGTGGTGGTGGCAGCTTTACCGAAGTATGAAACTGCGCTAAAACAAGGTGCCTTAATCACCATCGACGTTAGAAAATTGAGAATCAATATCTTGCCTATTAGGGGATAGGAAAAACCGGTAGGGTGGGCCAGGCGCCTTACCGTTGCCCTCCAAATTCTCTTGAAACAGGAAAGCAACGCTTTGAAACCAATTTAAAGCTCCACTTTAAACTCCTGGTTCTAGTCTCGATTGATTATTAACTTAGGACATTAAACTACTTATGACAACCATTACCATAGAAGCCGAAGCCGACCTGCTGATGGCGTTAGAGAAAACGGCACAATACCAGGCCACCACTGTAGAATCACTTATCAAAGAGGCGTTGCAACAGTATTTGTTGACCTCGGCCCGTGAACCCGTGGTGCCTGCCAATGAGCCGAAGAAGTATTCGTTCATTGGTATTTGGCATAGTGGCAAGAAAGACCTATCGACGCGAGTCGAAGAGATTTTAGCGGAAGAGATGGGGCGTAATATTTATCACGGGAACTTGCCAAAATGAAGAGCCGAGCTTTGTTAGACACGGGCTTTTTGATAGCCGTGTTAAATGCTGATGATGAACACCACGATACTTGTGTAACCGCCTTCTTGAAAGAAACTCCCAAGCCGCTGTTGCCTGATATGGTGGTGCCAGAACTGGCTTACATGATTTTACGCGAACGCAGTTATCCCATTTTGATTGATTTTCTCCGTACTCTGGTCAGAGGTGAACTGGTTGTTGAAAGAACTTCTTTAGAAGATTTAGCCAGAGCCGCAGAGTTGCTGGAAAAATATGCCGACAGCAAAATTGATTTGGTGGATTGCATTATTACGGCTATGGCGGAACGCTTGAAAATACGACGGATTTTGACGGTTGACCGCCGTGATTTTCAGTTACTGCGGCCCAAACATTGTTCGTATTTTGAGATTGTGCCGTAACTGAAAACAGGTCTGAATCGCCGCGGGAAAGGTTAGATTAATCGGCGTAATCTGTGGGAATCTGCGGTTCCGACGGAAATTCGCTAATTCGTTGTGTTAAACTGGTCATGTTGGATTCAAGATTAAGTAAACCCGGAGACCTCGTAGGTCTCACTTCACGAATACTTCATCTATTACTACCCAAGGCGCCACTACTAAATTTTCAATGACTTACTAAAAAACCTACAAGGTCTTGATTAAATTAATTCTGACCTTATAATGTCATAGTTTACTAACCACTTTATTTTTTAATACGGAGATTTACAATATGATTAACGACCCCAATAATCAAATTAACCCTACTGAATTAGGTTCTAAACCAGGGATACAAGCTAACTCATCCGCCAGCACACCCACTAATACCAAAGAATTAGGCTTGTTTGCAACCGGTGGTGCTTTGGTAATCGCCAGTGCCGCCGCAGGAATTGGGATATTACCAGTTGCTATTGTTGGTGGTGTAGTAGGGGTAGCGGCTTATGGCGTTAAAAAAGCACTGTTTGACTCCCCGGCCCCTGCTGACCCTACTCAATATTCAGCGGCAGAAACCATTACCAGTACAATAAGTGATGTTGCTAATCAAGCCGCTAATACTGTATCAACCTGGACTGGACAAGCGTCGGCTTGGATGAGCCAGAAGGTTAAAGGTTCGGCCGAATCCGATAACCACAACAGTGTCCCGAAACAAACCTAACTAGCGTAGAGTACGTTTTTTGCGCCATAACGTAGCTTTTTCGGTGCCATTAACCGGCAGGGATAACACCCCTTTGAGGGGTGTTATCCCTTGCGCCTTTGGCACTGGCGAACCGGCAAATTATCAAGTTATGCGGTAGTCCCTCCAAACCAATGGAGGTGTTAACATTCAATGAGTCATCAAAGGTCAAAGTTTCCTAAACCTTTGAGGTTTAGGAAACTTAGAATCGCCGAGGTTTCCTAAACCTGTGAGGTTTAGGAAAGTTAGTACCTGGATTTTAATACCTCCATTAGTTGGTAGGGACTACCCAAACTTTCTTCCGCCCTGGCGACATTATTCTGGACCCCTTTTGTGGCAGTGGCACTACGTTGGTACAAGCTAATGAGTTAGGTCTTCATGCCATTGGGATAGACATTTCTGCGTTTAACACCTGGATTGCTAACACGAAAATCCAATCGGTAGACTTAATAGCATTGCACTCTCAGTTAGACCAAATCACCGTCGCCTTAGAACATTTTATCGCTAATGAAAATCACCTGGCCTTTGACCACCAGTTGGCCGAATTTCTCAATGACTATAACCATCAATACTTCCCTTCCCCGGAATTTAAAATCAAAGTTCGCCAACAGCAAATTGATGAAGCAAAGTATGCGGCGCCACACGAAAAAATCGTCTTAGCGAAATATCGTCGGTTGGTGTCTAAATTTGGGATAACACTTAAATCAACTCAGCCAGACACCTTCCTGGAGCAATGGTATTTACCTCCCATTCGCCAAGAAATTGGGTAGTCCCTCCAAACCAATGGAGGTGTTAACCTTCAATGAGTTATCAAAGCTCAAAGTTTCCTAAACCTGTGAGGTTTAGGAAACTTAGAATCGCCGAGGTTTCCTAAACCTGTGAGGTTTAAGAAACCTAAAACTGGTAAGGTTTAGGAAAATTAGCACCTGGATTTTAATACCTCCATTAGTTGGTAGGGACTACCCACAGCTTTGCTTTGAACTCCTGACGAAAAATCGCTTTGCTCTAATTTCTAATTTATTAATTGATTTTCCACTTTTACTACTTTGATGATATGACCATACCAATTAAAACACGATTTGCACCCAGTCCCACTGGGTTAATGCATTTAGGGAATGTCCGTACTGCTTTATTCAATGCCCTCTATGCCTACCACCAGGGCGGGATTTTTTTATTACGAATTGAAGACACCGATGTCGAAAGAAGCCAAGACGATTTCGCCGCGCAACTCATGGCCGACCTGCGGTGGTTAGGTTTGCCTTGGCAAGAAGGTCCCGTCGAAGGAGGCCCAGCGGATTGTTATTATCAATCGCAACGCGGTGACATTTATGCCAAATATTATGCTCAGTTGGCACAACAAGAATTAGTCTATCCCTGTTTTTGCAGTCCACCAGAGTTGGCGCTGTCGCGCAAAATTCAACGAGCCAGTGGTCAAGCTCCACGTTATGCCGGCACCTGTGCTCATCTCACGCCAGCCGACATTGCGGCCAAATTGGCGAAAGGATTATCACCAGCTTTACGGTTTCGCGTGCCCAAAGCACAACAGATTGAATTTACTGATTTAGTACGAGGTCACCAAAATTTTGCCAGTCAAGATTTAGGCGATTTTATTGTGCAACGGGCGGACGGGACGGCGGCCTTTTTTTTCTGCAATGCGGTGGATGATGCTCTGATGGGCGTGACTCACGTTTTACGTGGCGAAGACCATCTGGCCAACACGCCACGACAACTACTGATTTTACAAGCCCTGGGTTTACCAATGCCGCAATATGGACACATTTCGTTGATTTTAGGCCACGACGGCACCCCGTTATCAAAACGTAACGGTAGCCAAAGTGTGCAAGAGTTACGCACTCAGGGGTGGTTAGCGGAAGGTTTGGTGAATTATTTAGCGCGTCTCGGTCATACTTATCCCACCGACCATTATTTCTCCTTAACCGAGTTGGCCCAAGAGTTTTCACTAGACCGTCTAGGTCGAGCACCAGCCCGGTTTGATGAGTCCCAATTACGACACTGGCAACAAATAGCGGTCAATACGGTGGAGGAAAACCGATTATGGGAATGGATGGAAACTGCGGTTTCACCACTGGTTACTCCTCAGACTCGCACTGAATTTATGGTCGCAGTACGTCCTAATATTCTGTATCCTAGCGAGGCTGGGCAGTGGGCGAAAATTTTATTGACGGATGAATTAACTTGGCAACCAGAGGCGCTGGCGGTGATAACAGAAACTGGTCCAGCATTTTTTCAACAAGCGTTGACCAGTTTAGAGGAGACTCAAGCGGATTATAAACCATTAGTCGCCCACTTAAAACAAACCACCGGCACTAAAGGCAAAAGTTTATTTATGCCATTACGAGCGGCCCTCACCGGGGAAACACACGGCCCAGAAATGGCGCACCTACTGTCATTGATGGGAATTGACCGCGCTCGAAGACGTTTACAGGAAGCCTGTTTAATAGCTAAGTAAGGATCCGGAGTCCAAAACTGGTTTTGGACTCCTTAACCAGGTTTAAATTAAGGGACCACTACTAAATAACGAGGACCCCCATTATGATTCCGGTCATTATTCCCCATTATCAAAACACTGAACAATTACAAAAGTGCCTTGCTCATTTACACAGGCAAACCCTGCCACCTCAGATTTTCATTCGAGACAATACGCATCACAATGTTTATTTCACCGCCGCCATCAATGAAGGACTACGACAATATTTAACACATCCTCAAGTACATTATTTCATCCTGTTAAATCAAGATATGTATTTGAATCCTAACGCCATAGCAGAAATGATAAAGTTTATGGATACTCATCCCCAATGTGGCATCGGCACCCCCTTGCAACTGCATAATGATCGGCCCGATTATGTCGCTTGTGCCGGCGGTTTAGAAGCGTTTCCCTTTGGTAAACATCGCCATGGTCCTCTACTAGAATTTACGCAGGATCAGGAAATTGCTTGGGGAAATGGTGCGTGTATGATCTTACGAAAAACCATGGTACAAGAAATTGGCTTGTTCGATGAAAATTTGGTCTTTATCGGCTCCGACAGCGACTACTGTTTTACCGCTCGCAGTCGTGGTTGGCAAGTGTGGTCAATGGTCCAGGCACGAGGAGCCCATGAGTTGGGCGGTTCCTCCGAAATCACCAATATTTCCTTGGAAATGCTTAAATTGAAAGATATGATTTATTTTGCGGATAAATGGCTGACCGGTAATTTATACCGACGGTTAGCACAGGAGCCTCAAGTTTTAACACCAGAGCAGGTGTTAGGCATAGAGGACGTGTTAAAGCATTCACTGGAAAGGTTACAAACTCAACTCCAAACTCAAATAAAGTAATCGTGGTATGATACAATTGGATAGCAATCACGCTTGGTTACACGGCGTGCGTCATTGTCCATCTCCTCATTGTGATGCACGTCCTGAAGGAATGGCGATTGAATTACTGGTGATTCATGGCATTAGTTTACCGCCGGGCGAATTTGGTGGACCATACATCGATCAACTGTTTACACATACTCTTAATCCGCAAGCACATCCTTATTTTGCCGACATTATTCATTTGTGCGTGTCAGCCCATCTGTTGATACGACGTGCTGGGGAAGTGACCCAATATGTCTCTTTCCAACAACGGGCTTGGCACGCCGGCGTTTCGTGTTTTGCCGGCAAATCCCGGTGCAATGATTTTTCGATAGGCATCGAATTGGAAGGTGGTGATAATATACCTTACACCGAGATACAATATCAACGATTAGCGGAAGTGATTAAACTGTTACAAGTAGCTTGGCCCAATTTAACGGAGGAGAGAATAGTAGGTCATAATGAGATTGCGCCAGGACGTAAAACGGACCCTGGCCCGGCGTTTGAGTGGTCGCGGTTACGGCAATTAATGGTCTAAATATAATTTGGTAATGCTGAAATCTGGGTGACCACTCACTCAGGACTGGCAGTCCTTCGAGGACTGCCAGTCCTAAATTCTCACCCAGATTTTTAACCTCGTTCGCTCTGCGTGGGAACGAGGTGATAGTAGTTATGAATCCCGAAGTTCAGAGGTCACCGTCAATAACCCCGTACTAGAAGCCCGTTCCTCCTCAAACATATTGCGCACACAGATGGCAAAATGTTGAACGCCCGGTAGTTTAGAAGTCACTAGCAAGGGAATCCGTAATTCGTTCTGGCCAGCAAAGTCCAGCGTGAAACGTTTGACTTTGGCACCACCTTCAATCGCCGACAGACAAGGAGGCAGAACGATATGGGCAATGTCACCAAGGCGATAACCTTGGGGTAAGGCAATGTGTAAGGTGAGACGGTTACCCAAGGCAAAACGTTTTTTCTGTTTACCTGCCGAATCCGTCTCCCGAAAGTCCACCGTAATGGGAAACGGTTGCCCAAAAGATTCCCAATCTTCGGTATGCAGATAAGTGACTTCCACCGCGGCTACTCCTTCTATCACTTCCACCGAAGTAACAGGCTCTGCTAAAGTAAACGCCTCTTCCAGAGTCATCGCCTTTGAGTTAACCCGCACTTGTCCCGTCCCCATAGCGATGTTGGCTAGTTTGAGTTGCTGCAATAACGCCAAGGCGGCTACCGAATCCACCGTAGAATATAGCCGACCTTGGGCATTAAATTGACGAGTGACTTGGTTAGCTAGACGGAGACCGCGTTGCCAATCCTTTAAGGCAATTAAACTAGCGGCGGCGTAAGCCATCAGAGTTCGGTCAGCGACGTTATGGGAGGATTTACGCAGACGCGCTTCGGTGCCCGTAAAATCAATCAAGGAGTCGATAAACTGGTGAATCGCTTCGGGCATCTTCTGAAGAGTGGCCAGCGTGTAAGCATCTTCAATCTGATTAATTCGGTCTGGGATACGTTGCAACCGATGGACTACGGCGGCTTGATTGGCCATGGCCAGTCCTTCCTGTACCGCTTGACGTAAACTGGAGGAGAGGTCTAACAGTGCTTCGAGGGGTTGTAGGCGCCACAAATAGAACACGGCACACTGACTGTAATGTTCGCTGAAGTAATCCTGGTCCGGATACATGATGAACCCGCGTCCTGGACGAAACATCTTTTGTTCACGCGCAATGCCGGTGATAATAATCTGTTCAGCCTGGCGACGTGACGGGTCTTCAGAGGCGGTGCGATACATAAACGTCGCGGCTAAAATCTTGGCCGCCGTTTGTTCACAACACAGATGACCATAATCAGCAGTGGCGGTTATCAAGGCGTTGAAAGGTGTATCCAAGGTGGGGAGGAGGCGCAAACTGACCACCCCTAACCCCTCCTTATCAAGGAGGGGAACTCGTTGCGTAGTCTCTCCCCTTAGTAAGGAGGGGCCGGGGGTGGTTTGCAGGCTTTCACCGCTTTGCAATAAATGCAAGGCTTTTCGATAAGACTTGACTTTGGTCGGTTCCTGCACGGTGGTCTCGATACTATCTGTGTCATGGGTGTGGGGGTCTTCTACGGTTGCCTGGTAATGGCCTGGGGTGACCGAAAACTCTAATTCCGCAGGAGTCACTATAGAATCGGGGTTGC
>DZAL01000273.1 GCA_022729575.1 Thiomargarita sp. | reverse complement strand
AGGAAAGTTAGCACCTGGATTTTAATACCTCCATTAGTTGGTAGGGACTACCGAATAATTAGTAAGTGGTAGCCCACCCTAGCGAGCTAAAACAGTGGAATTTGTACCAACTCAAGATACTTGTACCATCCTTTGTTGTCAAGTTGTTTAATTCGTTCCTGATGTTTTCTTCTGAATCTTTCCACTAAGGGCATCGTCTGAATGATTCGAGGTTTTCGGTCTGAGCGCCCCACTCTTTTTCTTCCACAAAACATCATTTCAGGCAACTGGTCTTCTAGTTGGTCAAAATATTTTGGCAGTTGATAAGTATATTGAGACAAAATATTGGCGGCCTCCTTATCAAATATCTTTGGCTGGATTTCCATTAACTTCACCAACTTATAGAAATCATCAGGACTGATATTCCGGTCTTTACCGTTAATAAGTAACGCTGTTTCACGCACACATCCCTGATAAATGGCGGTAGTGGCAATATCATAAAGTGGTGCCATATAATTCTTTCCCCCTTCCGTCCTCACCGATAAATTCTTGGTGTGCATATCTTCATGAACTATTAGCAGGGAGTAGAAATAATATTTCAGTAATACCAATCGTTCCTCTTCGCTGGTTAAGAATTTTTTGAGGTTGGTAAACAACTGTTCGGAGGTCATTTGATATTTAGTTTCACTATCCAGTCCTACCAAAGTGGCTACCTCATCATAGGAGAATTTCTCGCCTTGATACCTATCGTAACGTTTAACCAGATAGTGATATTCACAGTCATCGGGTTTCTTGAGGAGACCACTCCAAGGTACCTCAAATCCCAGTTCATTTTTGGCGAAAGTCATAAACAAATGTTCGTTAATCGCCAAATGCGGCATATAATCCTGACTGTCAGGATTAGCTTTGAGGCGATTATACGGTTTAAGGAAATATTCGCTACGTCCCTTCTCCTTAGCTTGAACTTGGCGCACTTGATGATGATTCATCACTACCGATAGCTTATGTTGAAAACCGGACAACCCAGAAGGTCGGAATTGTTTTATCTGAAGGCCCACTGGAAACAACACACAGTCGTCTATTTTAAGTGCCAAGTTTAACACATTTGGAAAAGTATTTTCGCCTAATATTTCAGCTTTCACCTCAGCATAGTTGAACGAAAGAACCCGCGCTTCGCCATTCACTGGCAGTTTGGTTTTGGCAAACTGTAAGTCGCCATAAACTTCTTGTAACCACGGTAACAGGTCAAAATCATTCGCTGATTTAGCCTTAATCTCCAACAGTTTTCTATCGAGTCCCTCTGGTATCACTTGTTCAAAGACCTGGAAAATTGATTCCGCAGTCAAGAGTCCTGTGGTCAGGGGCAGGTCCACTGCTAAGGGTTCGGCAGCGGCTTGACCAAGGTATTCATTGGCATACAAAAATTCATAACGAGAGCCATACGGTCCCCTCGGAAAATAGAGATAGCCGACCATCTGATGTTTTTTATAAACCAACAAGCATTGAGGACCACGTTTTGCTAAGTCCACCCACTGGTAATTGACACCTACTTGGGTCATTCGGCCCGCCGCGGCTAATTCTAGCAAATATTTGGCTACGGTGCGGTTACTGAGTTGGAGTGTTTCCGCTAACTCAGGGGCCATAATCGTCATTGGATTTTTAAGGCAATACGCCAATATCTGTTGTTTCGTTTGGTTCATTTCATTCATGGTCTGTTCTTACGCGAAAGCCAGGTAGAGAGACTAGGTAAATTTGAATCTGGTTAAGACATTCTTGAATCTGGGTAGTCCCTTCAAATTAATGGAGGTCTTAACATTCAATGAGTTACCAAGGTTCAAAATTTCCTAAACCTCAAAGGTTTAGGAAACTTAGCACCTGCCAGGTTTAGAAATCTTAGCTCCCAGCGGTTAATACCTCCATTGGCTGGTAGGGACTACCAAACTTCGCTTGGTACTCCTGGTAAAATTTCTCCTCGCCTTAATTCCTCCCGCTGGGGGATAACCCTAGTCACTCTGGTGGTCAGTGCTAGGTAATATTTCTAATGACTTATCAAATTAACTTGAACCTCGAGTTTATTGAATCCAGACTTAACCACTTTCAAACAGTTATCAAATCTTGAGGGAAAATATTATATTATAACTTTACTAAAAAAATGACGTGACAATTTCATTTTAATTAAATATAATAATAAAGTTTGTGCCGAATACTCACTGAAACTAAACGTTAATCTGGCTGTTGTTTAAACCTAAAACTCTCTAAAAACTTCACTTAACTATTAATTTCTTTGAATATTAAATAAAAATTATTTGGGCATAATTTCCCAATGCTATTTATAGTCAATAATAGCCCTTACCAGGTGATAAACCCGGTCCAAGCACCGATTCGTCTGCTTCAAATCATAAAAATAAAAAAAGAATTACCCAGGCACGGTCAAAAACCATGGTTTAACCGTAATCGTCGCCAGATTAACCATTGGTGTCTAAAGTTTTTGAAATCTTAAATTAACTGTTAAATTTGACGAAGGAGATAATTATGTCCACCGGTGCTTTGCCACCCAATCAAGGTCTTTATGACCCAAGTTATGAACACGATGCTTGTGGTGTCGGTTTTGTGGTCAACATTAAAGGTAAACAAAGCCATGACATTATCGTCCACGGCTTGGAAATTTTAAACAATTTAACTCACCGTGGTGCAGTCGGTGCCGACCCCCTGGCCGGTGACGGTGCTGGTATTCTCATTCAAGTTCCAGATCTGTTTTTACGGACCGAGTGTAAGTCTTTGGGAATCACCTTGCCACCCATCGGTGAATATGGGGTAGGCATGGTCTTCTTACCGCCACCGGTTGAGAGTCGAGCCGCTTGTGAGGATTTGCTCGCGCAATTGATTGCCGCCGAAGGTCAAACTTTGTTAGGGTGGCGAGATGTGCCCACGGATAACTACGGTTTGAGTGAAAGCGTCAAAGCGATTGAGCCAGTGATTCGTCAAGTCTTGGTTCAGAGGGGAGCCAATTGTATTGACCAAGATGCGTTTGAACGTAAATTATTTGTGATTCGTAAACAAGTGGAACATGCGGTACGCAAAGCTAAAATGGCCGGTGGGCAAGCCTTTTATCTGCCTTCCTTCTCTAGTCGTACTTTGGTGTATAAAGGCATGTTTTTAGCCGATCAGGTCGCGAACTTTTATCCAGATTTACATCATCCACAGATGATGACCGCGCTGGCGTTAGTGCATCAACGCTTCTCCACCAATACCTTCCCCACTTGGGATTTAGCGCATCCATTCCGGATGATTGCACATAACGGTGAAATTAACACGTTACGCGGCAATGTCAACTGGATGGCGGCCCGTCGGCAATCGATGTGTTCAGAAAAGTTAGGGGCCGACCTGAATAAACTGTGGCCTCTGATTGTGGAAGGACAATCCGATTCCGCCACGTTTGACAATGCTTTAGAATTGCTAGTGGCCGGTGGCTATTCGTTAGCTCATGCGATGATGCTGTTGATTCCTGAAGCCTGGGCGAAAAACCCGTTAATGGATGAAAATCGACGCGCCTTTTATGAATATCATGCCGCACTGATGGAACCCTGGGATGGGCCAGCCGCCATGGCCTTTACCGATGGTCGCCAAATTGGTGCGACCTTAGACCGTAACGGTTTACGCCCGGCCCGTTACCTCATTACCAACGATGATATGGTGGTAATGGCTTCTGAAATGGGAGTTTTGGATATTCCATCAGAAAAGATTATCAAAAAATGGCGGTTGCAACCAGGGAAGATGTTTTTAATTGACACCGAGCAAGGCCGTATTATTGACGATGCGGAATTGAAAGCGCAATTGGCGAATAGTGCGCCCTATCAACAATGGTTGGATGAATCACAAATTCACTTGGAGCACTTGCCCGCCGAAGTAGCCGCAATGCCGCCGGGCCAAGAAATTTTATTGAATCGTCAACAAGCCTTTGGTTATACTCAAGAAGATATTAAATTCTTCCTGATACCCATGGTGGTAGGCGGCGAAGACCCCATCGGCTCGATGGGAGCGGATGCGGCATTAGCCGTGTTATCCAATCGTCCGCGTCTGTTGAGCGATTATTTTAAGCAAAATTTTGCGCAAGTCACTAATCCTGCTATTGACCCCATTCGCGAAGAATTGGTGATGTCTTTAGTCAGTTTGATTGGTCCGCGTCCCAATTTATTTGGCGGTATCGGTAAAGGCGATGGCAAACTGCATAAACGATTGGAAACGCATTATCCTATTTTGACTAATGTCGATTTGGAAAAAGTCCGGCGCATTGAAACTCGCACCGAAGGTGCTTTTTGTACCAAAACTTTGAGTATCTGTTACGTTGCCACTTTAGGTGCGTCGGGAATGGCCAGTGCCTTGGAAAAACTGTGTACACAAGCGGAACAAGCGGTCTTAGGGAAGTATAATATTTTGATTCTCTCTGACCGTGAAGTGAATGCTGATTTCATTGCTATTCCCGCATTATTAGCCACTTCGGCCGTCCATCATCATTTGATTCGTCAAGGACTGCGGACCGCGACTGGTATTGTGGTAGAAACTGGTGAAGCCAGAGAAGTTCAGCATTTTTGCTTACTGGCCAGTTTTGGGGCCGAAGCGATCAATCCGTATTTAGCGTTTGACACGTTGTCGGCCTTACAGCCCACGTTATCGCCAGCCCTGACCGAGGAGGAAGTGCATCAGCGTTACATCAAAGCGGTGGGCAAAGGATTACTCAAAGTCATGTCGAAAATGGGTATCTCCACTTATCAATCTTATTGTGGTGCGCAAATTTTTGATGCCCTGGGTCTCGCTGACGAGTTTCTCGCTAAATATTTTACCGGGGCCAAATGCCGAACCGGTGGCATCAGTTTGGCAGAAATTGCGGAAGAGACGGCCCAGCGGCACCGTTTGGCCTTCGGTCAATCCCCCATTTATCGCGAGGCCCTCGATGTGGGGGGGGAATTTGCTTATCGACTCCGCGGTGAGCATCATATTTGGACCTCAGATACCGTCAGCAAATTACAACAAGCTACCCGTAGCAATAATCAAGGGTTATACCAAGAATTTGCGAAATTAATTAATGAGCAAACTGAACAATTGTTGACGTTACGTGGTTTATTTGAATTTAATTGGGCCAGTCAACCTATTCCATTGGAGGAAGTGGAATCCGCGACCGAGATTGTTAAACGTTTTGCCACGGGTGCCATGTCCTTTGGGTCGATTTCTTACGAAGCCCATACCACCTTAGCGATTGCCATGAATCGCCTGGGAGGTAAATCGAATACGGGTGAAGGGGGAGAAGAAGCAGAGCGGTTTAAACCATTGCCGAATGGAGATTTAGCCCGCTCTGCCATCAAGCAAGTCGCTTCAGGACGTTTTGGCGTGACGGCTGAATATTTAGTCAATGCCGATGACATTCAAATTAAAATTGCCCAAGGCGCGAAACCGGGCGAAGGGGGACAATTACCGGGCCATAAAGTCAACAAAATTATTGCCAGAGTGCGTCACTCAACACCAGGCGTGGGTTTAATTTCTCCTCCTCCGCATCATGATATTTACTCCATTGAAGATTTAGCCCAACTGATTCACGATTTGAAAAATGTTAATCCACAAGCGCGAATCAGTGTCAAATTAGTGTCAGAAATTGGGGTAGGGACGGTTGCCGCTGGCGTGTCGAAAGCTCATGCCGACCATGTCACGATTTCTGGTTATGATGGCGGCACCGGGGCCAGCCCGCTCACTTCCATTAAACATGCGGGTTTGCCTTGGGAAATCGGTTTGGCGGAAACGCATCAAACTTTGGTGCTCAACCGTTTACGTGGACGTATCGCCGTCCAAGTCGATGGCGGCATGAGAACCGGACGAGATGTCGTCATCGGGGCCTTGCTTGGGGCTGATGAATTTGGCTTTGCCACCGCACCGTTGATTGTGTTAGGTTGTTTGATGATGCGCAAATGTCATTTGAACACTTGTCCAGTGGGCGTGGCCACACAAGACCCAGAGTTACGTAAACGCTTTATGGGAAAGCCGGAATATTTGATTAATTACTTCTATTTGGTGGCCGCTGAAGTTCGTACCCTCATGGCACAATTAGGTTTTCGTAAACTTAGCGACATGATTGGTCGAGCTGATAAATTAAATATGCGAAAAGCCCTTTCGCATTGGAAAGCCAAAGGACTAGATTTATCACGAATTTTGTACCGTCCTGAAGTGCCGGCAGGGGTAGCGGTGTATAACTGCGAAACCCAGAATCACGGCTTAGAAAATGCCCTCGATTACAAACTGATTGAACTATCTAAACCCGCGTTAGAACAAAGTACACCGGTACACATTGAGATGCCGATTTACAACTGCAATCGTACCTTTGGTGCCATGTTGTCTGGTGCCGTGGCCAAACGTTATGGTTATGCCGGCTTACCAGAGGACACTATCCAGATTAAAGCTACTGGGTGTGCTGGTCAAAGTTTCGGCGCCTTTCTAACCAAAGGGATTAGCATAGAATTGGTGGGAGAAGCTAACGATTATGTGGGTAAAGGTTTAAGTGGAGGACGGCTAGTGATTTATCCCTCTCCCGAGTGTCCGATTCAAGCTGAAGACAACATTATCATTGGTAATACCGTCCTCTACGGTGCCACCAGTGGCGAATGTTACTTCCGGGGGGTAGCGGGCGAGCGTTTTGCCGTGCGTAATTCTGGGGCCTTGGCAGTCGTGGAAGGTGTCGGTGACCACGGTTGTGAATACATGACCGGTGGCGTGGTCGTAGTAATTGGTCAAACCGGTCGCAATTTTGCGGCTGGCATGAGTGGTGGTATCGCTTATGTGCTAGACGACACCGGCGATTTTCGTAAACGTTGCAATTTGTCAATGGTAGAATTAGCTCCGGTAGCCGAAGATCCGGCATTTTCTAGTCGATCGATAAGTTATGACGCACTGGAAACGGTGATGCAAGACTTGATTAGCCAAGATGCAGCGCGTCTCAAAGTGCTGATTAGTCGACATTTTCATTATACTAAGAGCACCAGAGCACAATTGATCTTAGACCATTGGTCTGAGTATCTGCCCAAATTTGTCAAAATTATGCCGATTGATTATCGACGAGCTTTGGAGCAATTGAAAAAGGAGTCAATAACACCACCGGTAGTCAGTAAACAGCCACGGTTGGTAATGGTCTAATTTGAAAGATTGGTTGACCGATTTGACAACTTTCGACCAGTTGTCAAATCTAACACCAAATCTAACGCCAACTCACTCACCTTACGCACAACCACCCCTAGCCCCTCCTTGCTAAGGCGGGGAATCTCCCCTGCGATGCCGGTGGTGCTTACTCCCCTCCTT
>DZAL01000272.1 GCA_022729575.1 Thiomargarita sp. | reverse complement strand
CGGCTATAATAGAGGATTAAAATATTTAACATGAGAAATTTATTAAAAGGCGTAGAGAAAAGTGGTCATTGAAAGATTTGAGATTTGACAATTTTCAAAATGTGGTCAAATCTGGATTCGATTTAGATTTGACAAATTCTAAAAAGTTGTCAAAGCCGGGGTATTCAAGTTAAATCAAGGACTATTGAAAAAGCCATCAATGTTAA
This sequence comes from Thiomargarita sp., assembly GCA_022729575.1. Lineage (GTDB taxonomy): Bacteria > Pseudomonadota > Gammaproteobacteria > Beggiatoales > Beggiatoaceae > JAABRD01. Next base: position 7,129 of record DZAL01000272.1, on the reverse strand, counting down.
ACTATTTCACTTATTTATACCAAAGTTACCATATAAAGTATACAATCATTCAGTACATACTGCTTGAAACAATTATTTTACTTACAATAATAACCATAGTAAGCAGTTGTATGTCGTTTCCTACACAAGAAATGAGTGATGCACGTCAAGCCATTAAAATAGCGCGTGAAACTAAAGCGGAACTATATGCTCCCTTAACTTTGGCTAAGGCCGAGGAAAAATTAGCCATAGCGCAACAAAATGTAGAGACGGGTTTTTTTTCGATAGCCCATCATCAAGCTATCTCCGCCAAAGAACAAGCCGTCATCGCTTATGAAATGGCAATAACTATTGAACGTGCTATACAAACCTGGCAAACTTTATCAAATCTGGGTTATCCAAATGTTCAGTTAAGCTCTTTGATTGAACAGGCAACACACGCGGCGTCTCAAGATAACATCGAAGAAACTCTCTTTTTAGCAGACCACGCTTATCAACAAGCAAATATCCTACTTAATCAAGTTTATCTTTCGAAAGCCAAAATTTTATTGGATAAAGCACAGATTCAAGCAAGCCGTTTTAACTCTTCACAACAACTCATACTCAAAGCCGCGCTAGCCGCTTATTACTACAATGAAGGCCAAAAAAGCTATCAATTAATTAAACAATTAATTAGCTCATTATAGGGTTACAGAATAAACAATCTTAAAAGTTACAACCAATGTTTCATTTCTCATTATTTTTCAGGTATTTCACTGATGAAATTAACAAATTTTATAAAATACTTGTTGGAAGTTTATATTTACTGGCTGTGTTGAGCTCAATTTCAACAATAGATTTATCATGCAGTTATGCAACATTCACGGCATCTAATGAATATCAAGTTAAAGCCGTGTTTTTATACAATTTTACTAAAGGATTTATTAAATGGCCTGCTACCAGTTTTACCACCAAAGAAACACCCTTTCAAATTTGTTTAATTGGAGAAGATAATTTTAGAGAGGTTTTGGAAAATACGGTGAAAGACCAAAAAGCCGCGGGAGGACGTTCAGTAATAGTAAATAAAATTGATAAGTTGGTAACACACTCTGGCTGTCACATACTCTTTATTAGCACCGCAGAAGAATCACAACTCTCCAAAATATTAGAACAAGCTCAACATTACTCTCTGTTAACGGTGAGTGATATAGAAGATTTTACCGATCAAGGTGGAATGATTGAATTTTTCACGTTGGAAAATAAAATCAAGTTTGCTATTAACTCTTGCATTTTAGAACAAGCCGGTTTAAAAGCCGATGCCAATTTACTAAGAATAGCAAGACTAACTCGCTGTTAGGATAAACTTTCTATGAAAGCCTTTACAAATTTATCAATTAAACATAAATTGATTCTAATTACCATGTTGACCAACATCATAGTGTTGTTGGCAACCTCAGTATTTTTTGTGCTCAATGAAATGAATTCACTGCGTAACGCAATGATCAATAATTATTCAGTATTAACTGAAGTGATGAGCAATAATACGCCGGCCGCCATCGAATTTGATGACCTCACTCAAGCCATTAAAACCTTAACCACTTTTAGTGCCGACTCTCATGTGATTGCCGCAGTTATCTATGACAAAGAGGGAAAGGTCTTTGCTCAATACTTACGACCAGAGCAAAAATCATTTGTTACTCCTCCAGTACAAACGCCAGGCCACTATTTTACCAATAATACCCTAGAAGTATTTGCCGATATTATTTATAACGACCAACGCCTGGGTGCTTTATATGTCCAATCCGATTTAGAAAAAATTCGCCAATTACAAAAAGATTATGCCATTTTGGTGAGTATCATTCTCTTAATCTCCTCCTTGTTAGCCCTGTTCTTGTCCAGCAAGTTACAAGGCTTCATTTCACGGCCAATTTTGCATTTAGTTGAAACCGCCGAAGCCGTCACTCATCTCAACGATTATAGCATTCGTGCTGAAAAAAATAGTGGTGACGAAGTCGGATTGTTAGTAGAACGTTTTAACCAGATGTTGGACCAAATCCAAAACCGTGATGACATGTTGGCACGTCATCGTGAACATCTGGAAGAGCAAGTTCGCTTGAGAACTGCCGAATTATCTAAAATCAATCTGGACTTAGAACAAATGGTAAAAGAATTGCAAACCGCCAAAGACGTGGCCGAAGTTGCCAGTCAAGCTAAAAGTCAATTCTTGGCCAATATGAGCCATGAAATTCGTACCCCAATGAATGCCGTCATTGGCATGACCGGTTTACTCTTAGAAACTGAATTAACGTCAGAGCAACGTGACTTTGTGGAAACCGTGCGCCATAGCGGCGACACTTTACTCGCTTTGATTAATGACATCTTAGATTTCTCGAAAATTGATGCCGGTAAATTAGAACTAGAAACCCACCCCTTCAATCTTCGCGAAGGTGTCGAAAACGTATTAGACTTAGTCGCCGCCAAAGCGGCAGAAAAAGGACTAGAACTGGTTTATGGCTTTACGCAACCACTGCCCAAACATCTCTATGGTGATGTCACCCGCTTACGACAAATTTTAGCCAACTTACTCAGCAATGCCATCAAATTCACCAAAATCGGCGAAGTCGTTTTATCGGTCTCAGGGCAGCCACAGCCAAATAATCGAATTGAACTCTACTTTGCCATTAAAGACACCGGCATCGGTATCCCAGCCGACCGCTTGGACCGCTTATTTCACTCATTTAGTCAAGTCGATGGCACCATGACTCGTGAATTTGGCGGCACCGGGCTGGGCCTGGCAATCAGTCACCAACTATGTGAACTGATGGGCGGACGATTATGGGTGGAAAGTGAAGTTAACCAAGGTTCTACCTTCCACTTTTCAGTCACTCTCGACCTGGTGACCACTGAAGAAGAAGAATTTATTAACAGCCCCCAAACTCATCTGGCCGGCAAACGCATTTTAGTCGTCGATGACAATCAAACCAATCGACGCATTCTGCACTTGCAATTGCAAACTTGGGGAATGCAAATTACTGAAGCCGACTCTGGGGAAACCGCTTTAGCGAAACTTAACCAAGAGCCACCCTACGAGATCGCCATTTTAGACATGCAAATGCCGCAGATGGACGGTCTCACTTTGGCTAAACATATTATCATCATCGATAAATGTAAACAGCTACCTTTGCTTCTGTTAACTTCTTTGGGACAGCCCTTCCACCTCAAACAATCTAACTTATTTGCCAGTCATCTTACCAAGCCGGTCAAACCAGCACAATTACTCTATTGCTTATCCGAAATATTTGTACAACATCAACCTCTTAAACCAACCCTTAAACCAGTCATTCGGACTCCCCTGGAAATTAAACCGGACCTAGTAAAGCAACACCCACTACGAATTTTACTGACCGAAGATAACGTCACCAACCAAAAAGTCGCCACCCTGATTCTCAAACGCATGGGGTATACCGCCGATATTGCCTCCAATGGCTGTGAAGCCGTGTCCGCCGTTAGACAAAAAACTTATGACGTGATTCTCATGGACATCCAAATGCCAGAAATGGATGGCATGACCGCCACCAAACATATTCGCGAACAATTTCCCAATCAACGACCCTACATTGTCGCCATGACCGCCCATGCCATGCGTGGCTACCGTGAACTTTGTCTGCAAGCCGGCATGGATGACTATGTCACTAAACCCATTCGCCCCGAAGAATTGGCCGCCGCATTACTACGTTCTCCTTATACCACCCCGTGCTCTGATAATCTTCAAACTCATTCCCGACCGGTTACCACTGTCACCGCACCACCACCATCTATTTCAGAATCTACCATCACTGCGGTCTACGCGCCAAAATCACCACCAGGCACTACTAAGCAACCACCCCTGGCCACCGTGGCACCATCAGCCACCGGCTCCACCGAAGAGGTAGTAGAAACCACTATCGAGGAACTCACCAGTGCCATTAAGACCGCTTTTACCAATCTAATTGGAGACGACGACCCGGAACTCCTCAAAGAGTTGAGCGACACTTACCAAGCAGGCGGCAAAGAATTAACCGGCGAATTACAAATGGCCATCAGCCAAAACGACCCCACACGCTTAGAACGCGCTGCGCATAGTCTCAAATCCAGCAGTGCCAGTTTAGGCGCCACCACGTTATCCGAATTATGCCGACAATTAGAGCATCAAGGACGTGCCGGCAAGCTCACCGACGAAGTTGCCACCAAAGTCCAACGAGCCCTTGCGGAATATCACAAAGTCGCTCAAGCCCTCGCTATCATTGTCAATCTAACTATCTTTCCCTCTCCTCCTGCTTCCCCAGGCGAAGGAGAAATACCAAGTGACCACAGCACTGATGAGCCTATCAAAGCTCTAAGTTTCCTAAGCCTCGAAGGCTTAGGAATCTTAGGTATACCTACCTCCTCACCAGTAAACGCTAGAGTCGACACTCTAGTCACCGAAATAAAAACCACCTTGGTCTCCCTTATTGGGGACGACGAACCAGACATTATTGCCGACCTCATCCAAACTTATTACTCTGACAGCATAGAATTAGTAAAATCTTTAAAAGCCGCCGTGACCGCCAATGAACACGAAGAGATTTGCAAAGCCACCCACACTTTAAAATCTAGCAGTGCCAACTTAGGTGCCACGCACCTAAGCGAACTGGCTCAAACCCTAGAACAACAAGTCAAGACCGAGCAATTCGACCAAATTTCACCCACCTTGGCCCAACTGGACCTGGAATTTCAAACAGTCCTCCTGGCACTGCAACAACTATCCCCCTCCCTGCCAATTTCAATGCCAGATTTGACAACTTTCAACAAGTTGTCAAATCTTGATTCAATGCCAGATTTGACAACTTTCAACAAGTTGTCAAATCTTGATTCAATGCCAGATTTGACAACTTTCGACAAGTTGTCAAATCTTGATTCAATAGACCCACCAGCCCCACCAAAGCCACGAGACTTAGTAAATCTATTGGACCAACCCGTTGCCAACAAAATGGCCATGGCGATGCCAGACCCGGCTACCATCAAAATTCTAGTAGTGGACGACCAACCCTATGACATCTTACTGGTCAGCACCTATTTACGCGAAGAAGGCTACCAAGTATTAACCGCCACCAATGGCCCTGAAGCCCTTACACTCGTCACCTCCCACCTACCCAATATTATCCTCTCCGATGTCATGATGCCAGGCATGAACGGCTTTCAACTCTGTGAAGAAATTAAAGACCATGAACAAAGCATACTAACCCCCGTGGTCTTAATTACCGCCCTAGAAGGCAGCCAAGACCGCATCAAAGGCATTCAAGCGGGAGCTGATGAATTTCTCTCTAAACCCATTAACCGTGAAGAATTAATCGCCCGGGTACGGTCACTACTACGTTACCAAGTCGCGCGGTCGCAATTAGAAGAAGCCCAAAAAAAGCATCTAAAAGACATGTTTAAACGTTATGTCTCACCCAAATTAGTCGATGAAATTCTTACGCACCCAGACCAAGCCGAAATTGCTCTAAGTGACCAACAAAATCGCCAAGAAGCCGTGATTTTATTTGCCGATTTACGTGGCTTCACCGCCATGTCAGAGCTGCTACAACCAAAAGAAGTGGTCGCCTTACTGAATCAATTTTTCACCATGCTCACCGATGTCGGATACCGCCATGACGGCACTGTATTCAATATGGCCGGTGACTGCCTACTCATTGGTTTTGGCGTACCTTTTGGCCAACTCGATGCGGCCCAACGCGCGGTCGATGCCGCCACCGAAATGCAACAAGAATTTGTCGAATTATACCTGGCGTGGACGACCCAATACCAAGTCAACGTTGGTCTAGGTATCGGCATTAACAAAGGAGAAATCATTGTCGGTAATGTCGGCTCCCCAACTTACATGAACTACACGGTGATAGGTGATACCGTAAATGTCGCTTCGCGCTTAGTTGGATTAGCCGGTAAAGGAGAAATTATTTTATCAGAATCCGTATTAAACGCACTCACCAGTACCTCTTTTAGTTACCACATTGAATTTTTGGCGCCGGTCAATCTAAAAGGCAAATCTCAAGCACAGGATGTCTATAGAATTAAACCAGATTTGATAACTTTTTGAAAGTTGTCAAATCTTTTTGTCAAATCTAAATCAGGACTTAATATTATGCCCATCACACTCACTGAAAAAGCCGCTAACTACGTACAAAAATCACTAACCAAACGCGGTAAAGGACTTGGTCTGCGTCTTGGCGTTAAAACCACAGGTTGCTCCGGCATGGCTTATATCATAGAATATGCTGACCACATCGAAGCACCAGACCAAGTGTTTGACAGCCAAGGGGTCAAAATTATCGTGGATCCAAAAAGTCTCGTCTATATCGACGGCACCGAACTCGATTATACTCGGGAAGGCTTAAATGAAGGCTTTAAATTCAACAATCCTAACGTCAAAAACCAATGCGGTTGCGGCGAAAGTTTTAACACTTAATTATATGTCGCTACGAGCCAATCATTTCGAGCTGTTTGACCTCCAGATTACTTACGACCTCGACCTCGCTGATCTCACTCAACGTTATCGTGAATTACAACGAGTGGTGCATCCTGATAACTTTGCCAATGCTTCTGAGCGAGACCGACGGTTATCCATGCAGCAGTCGACCCAACTCAATGAAGCCTTTCAGACGCTGAAAGACCCATTATGGCGCGGACGCTACTTGTTACAGTTGCAGGGATTAGACCCCAACCTGGAAACCGCGACCGCGATGAATCAGCAATTTTTACTGGAACAGATGGAACTACGAGAAGAGTTAGCCGAGCTGACTCAACTAGCACCATCATTGGCCAAGTTGAATCAATTTATCACGCACCTGATTCAGAAAATGCAGACGTTGACTCAAACCTTAAGTCAACAATTTGCGCAAAATAATTACTCAGCCGCCGGTGATACTATCCAGCAGTTCCAATTTTTTAAACGCCTACATCAGGAAGCATTGGCATTAGAAGAAGAACAAGATTGAACTCAGATTTGACAACTTTAAAAAAGTTGTCAAATCTGGGTGTCCGATTTAGATTTGACAACTTTAAAAAAGTTGTCAACCGGACTCCAAAACCAAACTGGCCGTTGGAGTCCGGAATTTATTCCGTCTTGCCGTTAGAGTACGTAACGGAATAAATT
>DZAL01000394.1 GCA_022729575.1 Thiomargarita sp. | reverse complement strand
GTTTACCTAACCAACTTCTGGTTATTAAGTCGTCTTTGGATTTTTTGCCAAACATCATTCCACCAAGATTTCCAAAAACATCAACACCCTTATTAATCATTTTAAAAAACATAGACCCAATTTTATGAATTGCTGGGTTATTTACTACGTGCTCTCCTGTTGATAGGGGGACCAACCGATTATCGGTTTTGGCTATCGCGGGCTGGCCTGGCAGTGGTGTGACCTGCCCACCTTCGGCGAGGCCTGGATGTACTTTATGCAAAACACGGTAAATACCAGCGTTTGTAAGCCTTATTTTATCGGTAATAGCAATCAAGTCTTTAGTTGCAGTTAATTGTTGAATTGCGTAATTAATAACCTCATCAAAATCATCTCTATTGTTATCATCTAATTCATAAATCGCGGTAACCATTGGATGCGTGGTGGGCGCCGCAAATGATGCTGCTTGATTTCCTATTCCCAACGCATTGGTCATTGTGGGACCAAATGGGTTTTCAACAGATTTTCTTAATTTTTCATGTTTTAAACTACTCCAAAAACCAGTCAGAAAACTTTGAGAATCTTCTGCCAACTCATCACGTTGATCTCTCAACGCATTTGGGACGGTGGGGGTACTCGCTGGTCCCCATAAAGCATCTTCAGTTTGGGCTCTACCACCATGTAAAATATTACCTAAAGCATTTTGAAAACCACCAAATTGATCACCACCTAGTATTTTATATATATCCAAGAGTGAAGTATATGAACCCTGAGTGAAGGTATAAATACCCTTTGTAACATTTAAGATTTTATCTTCGAAAGTATTGTCTACGCCGGCCATATCGGCTGCATTTGTATTTATTGATTCAACGCTAGCCATAGAGAGGCCAGTATTGGCTGACATTTGTTGTTTCGCCTCGGTAAAATCTTCCTCTTCTCTTACCCGACGCATTCTCTCAACATTGTTAAAACGGCCCCCCAAAATACCTAAAGGATTATATTTAGAAGTAACGTTATGGTAACCTTCTTCCAAATTTGAAGCAAAATTTTTGAAGGATTCTTTTCGTCTACCTAACCATCTCATGGGAGCCCAATTAGAGCTTAATAAAGGATCGACCTGCGGTGGTGGGGTAGCGTAAGAGGTACTTAAATCACGTTCTTGTTCTCCTGAGATTCCCATGCGCCTTTGAAAGGTATTTTCGGATGTATTTGCTTGCATATTGCTAGAATTTTGCTTACTATTTTCGAAGGCAAAATACCCTTCGAGGGCGGCCAGATTATGAGCGAAGACGTCAAAATAACTTAAGACTAAAGATTCAAAAAAAGTAACTTGACCAGTAGTACTACCCATCCGTGCCATATTTCGTAAAGGCATTGTTCTGTCAAATCTTCTACCTAATTCGGTTATGGTTGGTATCGGTATATATTTTCCACCATTCTTTCCCTGTTCGGTATAAAGTTTGGTTGCACTCGGGCCAGCCATTTTTTCAAACATACCACCAATAGATTTATTAGTCTTTGAAAGTATCATCGAGCCAATCATCATAGAAGCGATTGTACCAAAACCACCACCACCTAATGCATCAATTAACTGTCCACCAGAATTACCAACAGATTCACCAATTCCATGTAGAGCTTCTTGCGCTCCACCAAGCCCAAACATACCAGCAATACCACCCGCAGCGTGTATTGGAGCTGACGCAACGTTTGTTGCAATTCCCGGTATAGATCCAAGAGTATTTGATAAAAAATTTCCAGTTCCGGTGTGATCAAAAAGGCTAGAAAAACCAGGAATACC
>DZAL01000069.1 GCA_022729575.1 Thiomargarita sp. | reverse complement strand
CCCAGAGGGAGAGGGGCGAAAGAAAATACGAGAAAATTTATACTTCAGTACTTATTCTATGTACAAAGTCAACTTCTTCTCGTTTCTCGTTCCCATGCGCCGGCGTGGGAATGTGGTGGGCCACGCGCCAGCGTGGCGGGAAATGGACGCTGGCGCGTCCAGACTGCATTCCCACGCCGGCGCGTGGGGCGGGGCGGTGATTTGTCCACCCGACCAAACAAAAGAATATGTTTTCAAAAGGATAACCGATTATGTCGACCTCGAAACTATCAAAACCCTACGAGATATTTAATTCAACTTGTTACGGTTTAGCAGGCGTGAACGATAATTCGCTTGACGCTGTGATTACTGACCCGCCCTACGGAATTTCATTCCAAAATAACTATTGGGATAAAGATTTGCCTAACCGCCAAATTTGGCAAGACTGCCTGCGAGTGTTAAAACCGGGGTCTTTCGGACTCATCTTTTCCTCCATCCGGTTGATGCACCGATTGATGGTCGATGTCGAAGAAAGTGGTTTTCTGATAAAAGACGTGCTATTCTGGGCCTACCTAAATGGAATGCCCAAAAGTCGGGACCTGGGATTAGAAATCGACAAAGAATTGGGAGTAGAAAGCAAAAAAGTGGGAACCTATCGTTACGTCCAAGGTTACAAAAAAGGAGGTGCCGATAATTACTATGCGGGCCAAGAAAAATACCGCTATGAACCGGCTTCGGAATTGGGAATCAAATATAAAGGGGCAGGTCTGGGTATCAAACCGGCGTATGAACCCATTATTTTGGTTCAAAAACTGATTGAAAAGGGTTTCACGGTGGCCCAAAATATCAAAAAATATGGCACTGGTGCATTGAATTTAGAAGACACTCGCATCCCGTATGCCAAAGGCGAAACCAAAGTGGGTCATCATCCTCACCCCAAAGGTCGAGTGACGGCTAACGTGTTAAGAACCGACGAATTTGAAGATAGCTACGATAAATTTTTTGTCGTGCCCAAAGTGCGACAACATGCAGAAGAGTTTAATGACCATCCCACTCTTAAGCCCGTTTCCCTGATGCACCACTTAGTGAAGTTGGTTAGTTTTCCAGAACAAACGGTGTTGGATCCGTTTATGGGAAGTGGTAGTACGGGAGTCGCTTGCATAGAACTGCAACGTAAGTTTGTGGGGTTTGAGGTGGATGAAAAATATTTTCAAATTTCGCAAAAGAGGTTGGTGCAAAAACCGGTAGTGATGCAATGTGGGTGATGACAGATGACTGCCAGTCCTTTGAGGACTGGCAGTCCTGGATTCCAGTGAAATATTGAATGATACTATGTCTAGGCTTAATAGGATGTCTGATGAGGAACTGGATAATTTGGAGAAGACTGTTATAAGATCAATGCGAAGCATTTATGAGATTTTTGGGGAAGTTGCCTTTGTCATACATTACAAAAAGGGGATATGGAAAAGCGGTCAATCTCTGAACAAGTCTTTTTTTGAGGCTTTCTCAATTAATTTCGCTGTGTTGGGTAGCCAACAACTCCAAATGCTGGTGACTAGAAAACAACTCTTAAAAATGAAATTTCAAGAGTTAATGACAGGCAACGACTATCATGGTCTCGATCTAAACCGCTTTAGCAAAATCAGACAACTAATTTTAGAGGTACTCTCGTGATTCAATCTCTTCAATTACAGAATTTTAAGTGCTTTGAAAATCAAATCATCCCATTTGGCGCCTTGACTTTACTGTCAGGACTGAATGGCATGGGCAAATCGTCGGTGTTACAATCTTTATTGTTGTTACGCCAATCTTACCAACTTCAATTGCTTCAGGAAACCGGTCTGGCACTCAATGGCGATTTGGTGGAAATAGGTACAGCCGAGGATGCACTGTTTGAGAATGCACTAGCCGAAGAAATTGGTCTGGCCTTGGTGTTAGACGATAATATTCAAGGCCGCTGGCATTTTAAGTATGATCCTGAAAACGATATTTTAGGCTATGCTTCGCCACCAGTAGTTGCCGCTGAGATTGTTCAAGCGAGTCTGTTTTCCGATAACTTCCACTGTCTCCAAGCGGAACGGATTGGGCCACGAACAGTCTTTGAAAAATCGGATTCTTTGGTAAGAGAACATAAGCAACTGGGTATTCATGGAGAATATGCTACCCATTTTCTGGAAGTGTTTGGTAAAGAGAAGATTTGTTGTACCAAGTTGGCATTTCCTGGCGTGGAATTTCAATCGATGAATCAACAAGTAGAGGCCTGGTTAGGTGAAATCAGTCATGGAACACGCTTACATCTGACCGACCATCTAGGTATGGATTTGATTAACTTACAGTATTCCTTTATCAAAAAACAACAAGTGAGTAACCAATATCGTGCCACTAACGTCGGCTTCGGAATTACTTTTGTGTGGCCCGTGATTATCGCATTACTGTCCTCCAAACCTGGGCCTTAGTGTTATTAGAAAACCCAGAAGCCCATTTACATCCTCGAGGCCAGGCAAAGATGGGCGAATTGATTGCCCGTGCGGCCAGTTGCGGAATACAAGTGGTGGTAGAAACGCATAGTGACCAGGTGTTGAATGGGATTCGGTTGGCGGTTCATGCTGGCATCCTGGAACCTCAAAAAGTGCAATTACACTTTTTTCAACCGTCAAAGAAACCAGAGGACATTAGCAAACCAGTAGTTTCTCCTAAAATCGACCGTAATGGTCGTATTGACCGTTGGCCCGAGGGTTTTTTTGATGAGTGGGATAAAAGTTTAGAAGTGTTACTTACTCCTAGTACAGCCGCCTAACAGAGGGTATCTTAATGGATTCTGAAATGATTTTCAATGAACTTTCCGTGGTCCCGCTGGCCCAGGATATTCCTACCGCCAGACAACGGATGTCCAACTTTATCAATACCTTGAGTTCAATAAACATTAGTCGCGTCAAAAAAGTATTGCGCACTCATCAGGAGTTTCACGCCACCGAACTTGCCTCCAACTATTTATTAACCCAGTGGCGCAACGACCACGAAGTTGACAAAGAAGAACAACGCTTTTTACGCACTCTTGCGACCAAAAGTCCCTTTTTATTTGATTTGCCCCAAGCGGCAGATAAATCCAGAACATTTGAATTTAGATGGGGAGGTAATCGGTTGACTAACCCAAATAATCAAATCTGTGGATTGGGGGCCGCTTACTTGCTAGATTCACTGGCCATCAGTTTCTTTTCAGAATCCCAATGGGATGTTTCGCAACTGGAATTACAGATAGAAGAACTCAATGAAGATGGCAACTTAGAAAGACAATTCGTTTCCATTTGCCATGCTAGTCGTGTGGCACATATAGAGAGTCATAAAAACTGGATAAACGAATGGTTGCAACGGCAAGTTGAAGATGGTGCAGAGCTCTGGGAACGTCTGGCGGAATTGTTTCCACATTTAAGTTTTTGTGAAACTGTTTACAAACAGCTAGCTTTGCTAGACTGTGGGAGTCCCTCTTTACGCCAAGTGGTAAAACGTTTATTTGAGTTAGAACACTATTCTCAAAATTGGTTGCAAGGTATTCCTTTTGAAGCGGACGGACTTCCTAGCAAGGCAACTCCTGAAGGTGGAAGCAGGCGTGGCCAATTATAGTAATATCCTTACCTATTTGTTCTGCAATGAATTTGGCCAGTAGGGATAACACCCCTTCGAGGGGTGTTATCCCTCAGAACTCAAGTACAATGGTGGATGAATATTACTATAAAAGACCAATTAACTTTCCTTTGTCCCGATGGTAAAGAACGTTCTTTCGATTTTCACCTGCGATTTACGCCAGGGGCTGGCAGGATTTACTTCTACCCTAAACAACCAGGAGCAATAATTGTTGGTTATATTGGTGAGAAGTTAAAAAAACAGTGAACTCCAAGTTAGGGGTTTTCTGTTTGGAAGAAATTTAAGTCAGGTTGCTGGAGGTATTAAAATCTAAGTGCTAGATTCCCTAAATCTTACAGGTACTAGGTTTCCTAAACCTTTGAGGTTTAGGAAACCTTGAACCTTGGTAATCCTTACCAATTAAGAGCGAGGTATTAAAACATCTTAACTAACTCATGCGGCTAACATCACTTTTAATCGTCGTTCTGTCACATCCAAAATATCTTGAGCATCTAGCGGACTACCGGCTAACGTGTCTAAATAAAATTCTAAACTGATTAACACATCGGCTAAGGCTTTTTGTTTCTCTAGGGGGGGGACGGTACTCTCTTTAATAAACACTTTTTCGATGTAACGAGTGCAATGGGTGAGTAATTTGGCAGCTCGGTCATGCGCGGCAATTCTTAAAAAACCCACGACTTGTTTTAGCCGATTCGGTACTTCTAACAAAGCGTCTTCTTGGCTTTTGGTATCAATAAAATTAACCAACGGTTGAATGACTTGGGCTAATTCTTGTTTGGCTTCATCGACCACTACTCCCATCACTACCCCAAATTGAGGCGTTTCCCAAAATTGAGTATCGGCACTTTCCTGTAACCGTTGCCGTGCGTGGACTCCTTGTACCCCTAAAATATCAATCGCCCCACTAATTTTTAGCAAGGCAGTGGCAATTTCCAGTAGAATATTTAATTCATGGGATTTGCGACCTTCGGTAATCTCTATAATCACTTTACGTTGTTGTAACATGTTTTTAGTCTGTGCGGTCAGTCCTAATAGCGATAAAGTGCTGGCCATATCTCCTAATAGTCCAACCAATGGACTTAATTCAGATACCGAGGGATTATCAGCCCGGTTAAAAATATCTAAAGTCTCCTCTAACCGGGCAAAATCATCTTTGAGTAGCGTGACCACTACTTTCATGAGTTCGATGTCGGGGCCAGCAAAGATGAGACGGGCATTGGCTAAGGCGGCTTCACCGGGAAAACTATCGGTCAATTTAAAGACGTTTTTGACTTCAGTAATCACTTTACCTTTTGAGCGGGCGTGACCTGCCAATAGTAATAAGTTGGTCAAGACTGGCTTCGGTGGGGCGAGATTCATAGCGGCATTGCCATGGTCAACAAATTGTTTAATCAGCGCGTCTATCTGTTTTAACGAATTTAGCAATGAATTATTTAATTCCAAACCTTTTTGCAACACGGCTTCTAATACCCCTTCGCTGACCCACCACACCTTACTAATTGGGGCATTACCAGTGACTTGTTGTAATCGTTGCATCACCTGATAGACAAATTTTAATCCTTCCTCGGCTTGCTTGGGGTCTTTCACAATATTAGTCAATCCTTTTTGAAAGGCCGCCCGCATTTTTTGCATATATTCCTTTAGCTTATCATCGGGCATTTTCTGTACTTTAGGCACCGGAATCACTACCGATAAGTCTGGCATAAACAGTTGTGAAGGATTGATCGCAGTTTGCCCACGCAAACTGCGCAAACTGTTTAATAATGAGGTTAAGGCCATGGGGAGGTCGCGTTGAACAATCCACAAGTGGTCTAAATAGTTGGGTAACTGCACTAAGGCTCGCATTAATGTATCGTAGGTAGTTTCATTGCTTTGGACCTTGCCAGTTAATAAAGTTTTGATCGTAAGTTCTAATTCTTCTACCAGTAGAGCAGCGGATTGAAGTTCTAATAATTTTAAGGCGCCATAAATTTCATGGAGCCAGAGGACGCATTGTTGGAGGGGAGCGGTATCACTGGGATTTTCGACAAACTGTTCCAAAGCCTGACGGGTTTGTTTGAGACTTTCATCAATAGTGGCCTTCACCCAAGTTAAAGCTGAATATTTCATGGTGGTTATCTGTTAGTAAAGGAGTTCAAATTTAGAGTTGGATTGATTGAAGTTATCGGTGTACATGCGGTTAACGATAAGAAAAAGAGATTACCGAGAGAGTTGACAACTTTAGATTTTTAGATTTTGACAACTTTAGATTTGACAACTTTTTTAAAGTTGTCAAATCTTACTTCTCATTAATTCCCTAATTCCCTTGCATTAACGATTCACTCATGTCTTCAATACTCTTTTGCACATCAGCCGGTAGCTTGAATCCAGCTACCGAAGTTCTTAAATCGTTGGCTAATTTGGATAGACGTTCAATCGCGGTAGCCGTTTCGTTGATACCATTGAGTACCTGCATGGTAATTTCTTGAATGATCGTCATGGTGCCGGAAATATTTGCCGCTACGGCTGCTTGAGTGCGAGAAGTTTGTGAGATGTTTTCAATTTGGCCCGACAATTGTGCCGACACTTTTTCAATTTCAGTTAAAGCTTCACCTGCACGCTCGGTAATTTTAGCGCCACCGACTACACCAGAGGTACTTTGTTCCATTGAATTAACCGCCTCATTAGTATCCCCTTGAATAGTTTTCACTAGGGCATCAATTTGTTTAGTCGCATTACCAGAGCGCTCGGCCAGCCGTTGAATTTCGTCAGCCACTACCGCAAAGCCGCGTCCCGCTTCACCTGCCATCGCCGCTTGAATAGCGGCATTCAAAGCCAAAATGTTGGTTTGGTCCGCAATGTCGTCAATTAAACCGACGATTTCACCAATTTCTTGAGCACCTTCGCCAAGTCGTTTAATTCGTTTGGCGGTTTCTTGGATTTGTTCACGAATACCATCCACCCCAGCAATCGTATCTTGCACGGCTTTCGCGCCACGGGTGGCGATTTCTACTGAGCGTTTAGCGACATCGGTGGAGTCTACCGCATTCGCTGCTACTCTTTTCACGGAATTAGCCATCCCAATAATCGCTTGCCCGGCTTTGGCAATCTGTTGCGCCTGACGCTCACTGGCTTGAGTTAGTTGGGCGGCGGTGGCACGAGTTTTCTGGGCGGCGGATGACACTTGAATGGCCGTTTTATTGATGTTGACTACTAAGTCACGCAAGGCTTCTACTGAAAAGTTAATGGCATCGGCAATGGCACCGGTAAAATCTTCGGTGACGGTAGCATTCACTGTCAAGTCACCGTCGGCTAAATCGGAAATTTCACTCAGCAAACGTAAAATCGCTTCCTGACTACGTTGATTGGTACGTTGTGTTTCGGCCAAACGCTCTCTCGTTTCAGCCGAGCGTGCTTGATTGGAACGGATGATAATATAACCTAGGAGCAACAGCAACACGAATACTAGGATCGCCAATACGTTGCCTAACGTAGCGGAGGCTATTCGTTCGTTGATGGCTTTGACATAAGCATTTTGGAGTTTTTCCACATTGTCTAGGAGTTTGGGGACGGTGTCTGAAATCGATTTCCAGGCATCTTTAGCAATAAAGAGTTGTTCCGCTTTATCTAAGAAATAATCGATGCGTTCAATTCGTTGGTCAAATAAAGAGGAGAGGTTTTGAATGGCTTGCGTTACCGCAGGATTCGAAACCGCGGTAACGGTTATGCTACTGCCTTCTTGACTACCTTCCAATAAGGAAGTCAAGGTATCGCCAAATTGACTAATCGCATCATCCAACTGACTTTCCGCATCGATGGCATCGGAGGAGAAACCGCGGGTGAAAGAAGCACGAATACCACTGTTAATACGTTCTAGTAACACTAACTGGCGCGTGATTAAATACATTTGCGCAGGAGAAGCGCCGGCGGTAATCAAAGTATTAATCAAAGTTTCCGTTTGAGTGACCACGTCACCCATCACGCCTCCTAATTCGGTAAAGTCAGCATATAACTTAGTGACCGCTTCTTCGGTATTGAGTAATTGACCGACGTTGGTATCGCATTCTTGCCAGACTGCGGACAGGCTAGTTAAAGCTGCGGTAGCCACCTTTGGGGTAATAGGCATCCCCACCTCTAGCTTTCCATTGGTTGCCAGGTCTAAGATATTTTTATACTCAGACCGAGATTTAATTAGTTGTTTAAAGCCAGTTTGGTCACCTCTGGCGGCCGCGGCGGCAAACTGGCTAATTTGTTGAGAGAGCAACCGTAGGCGAGTAACATTATTTAAATAGGTTTCGTCGCGCTGATTGTTGATGGCTACTAAAGTAAAAGTGGCTACCATAGAGACGAATAACACTAGGAGCAACGCAATGAGAGCATACAGCCACGTAGTCGTAGAACCCATTGATTTAAAAGAAAAATCCATAGCTAAATTTAACCCTCCGCGTAGTAATCGCGACTGTTATTTTGACCGAGATTGCCATTTCGAGCTGTTGGTTCGAAATCCTCAAGATTTTAGTAGTCCTAAAAAGTCCTAAAATTTCGGTGAAAGATTAGGACTGGTAATCCTTTAAGGACTGCCAGTCCTGAACAACCAATCATTCATTCATATTTCAGGACTACCAAAATTTTTAAGATTCTTTGCTGGTGCTCGAAATAACCAGAATCGTTAGTAAGTACTGAAGCAGAAATTTTCTCGTATGTTCTTTCGCCCTTCTCCCTCTGGGAGAGGGGGTGAGGGAAAATACCGCCGAATTTCGGCTTCCGTACTTAGATTTTTTAATGGATAGTTATTATTTTATTTTTGAAGTGCCGCTGGGTGAGATTCAGTGTGATTGAGAGTAAAGCTCGCCAGTTTAAAAAACTGGCGAGCTTTGGCACCTATGTAATTATCACCCGGTTCCACATTATAGTATTTTTCTGATTATTCAGTATGTTAACCACACCGCTCCCGCTTTGAGTAAGAAAGAGGAGTGGTGGCCTGACTACGGTTAAACTCCCCTCCAAATTCCAGGAGGGACCCGGGGTGGTTGGGCGTGTATCCTAACCATTAGGATATAGTAATGTTCATCCACTGTTGTACTTGACTCTGAGGGATAACACCCCTCGAAGGGGTGTTATCCCTACTGGCCAAATTTATTGTAGAACAAATAGGTAAGGATATTACTATATATAGTAATATTCATCCACTCTTGTACTTCTGAAGTATTATTCTCAGAGCCCTGTGTACGGGTACAAAAATGGTGGAATGTTACTGTTATATACTATATCCCAATTTCGGTAATAATGCAATAGGTAGTGGTCAGGTCTCAAATCCTTCTGGTCTCAAAGACCTGTTAAGTTTAAACCACTACCTGGTGTATGACTACCCCAATTTCTATCTTTAACTCACCTTACGTACCACCACCCCTAGCCCTCCTTGCTAAGGCCGGGAATATCTCCTGCGAGGCCGGTGGTGCTTACTCCCCTCCTCACCAAAGAGGAGTTGGGGCCGTTGAGTTAACCGTGTGTAAAGTGAGTCTTTAAGACTGTTATTTACACTGGGCCAGCAAAATTCCTCAACTGGCTGCTTTTAAAAATACTTCACTCTCAGCCAGCGTATGTATATCAAACACAATCCAAGTCGCACCTTCGTGATTGAATAATCCCCGGACAAAAGGTGCTATCCAGTTTTGTTTGCAAGGCGTTTCAAAATCACGCTGTTGTTCTGGAAAGTGCTTGATTCCTAGAACTTCATCCACCACTAGGCCGGCGGTCAATCCCGAATGGTTAATAATGAGGATTCGAACACGTTTAGTTATGGTGGTGAAAGTTCCTTCTAAACAAGCTTGTAAATCAATGACTGGTAATAATATGCCACGAATATTAGCCAACCCTTTGACCCAGATTTTAGCACCTGGGACTTTGGCGAGGGCATTCGGGTAATGCAGAATTTCACGGATGTCATTGATAGGAGTCACCAATAACAGGTCCCCTAAGCGAAAAGAAATGCCACGCCAAATTTGTTGAACTTTTTCTGGACGTGGTAAACCTTTCGCTTTTTGTTTAGCTCGTTTTTCAAGGTCTTGTAGCCATTGAAACGGGGTAGTTGTTAATAGATTTGGCATGTCGGTCATTTGTGGAAAGTTGTCGTCAAGGTTTTTGAAATCCTCGGTGAAATGGATTTTTCTTAATCGATCATGACTTATTCTCACCACTCACCAAAATCACTAATCACTGGAATTACCAGCACTTTCTTTCTGCTTCATCCGATCAATTTCTTAACCGTTTTTAGTAATTCATCCTGTTTAACCGGTTTGACCAGGAATTCTTTGGCACCTTGCATGATTCCCCATGCTCGATCACTTTCCATATTTTTAGAAGACACTATAACAACAGGAATCGAACTGGTTTCTGGACTTTTGGTAATCTTGCGAGTGGCTTGAAAACCGTTTAATCCTGGCATAACTACATCCATAATAATCAAATTAGGCTTAATTTCTTTAGCCTTTTGTATTCCTTCTTCACCATTCGAAGCCTCTGTGGTTTGGTAGCCATGACTTTCCAGAATATTTTTGACCAGGTAGGCATCTGTCGGTGAATCATCTACAATAAGTATATGAGCCATGACCTTAATCTCTTGATTATGTATACGTCGTTTTTGCTATCCAGCCGTCTTGACATCAACGACATAAGTTTTAATGGTGTTGAGTAATTCTTCTCGGGTAAATGGTTTAGTCATATAATGTTCAGCTCCTACAATTCTACTTCTGGCCCGTTCAAATAAGCCGTCCTTACTTGATAACATGACCACTGGGATTTTTTTAAAAGCAGGATTGTTTTTGATCAGGGCACAAGTTTGGTAACCATCTAAGCGTGGCATCATAATATCCACAAAAATGATATTAGGTTGATGTTCCATCACTTTTGATAAAGATTCGAAACCATCCGTTGCCGTAATCACCTCACAACCGGCCTTTTTTAGTAAGGCTTCAGCAGTACGGCGAATAGTTTTGCTATCATCGATAACTATAACCTTAATCCCTTCAAAACTAATTTCTGTACTCATAATAGTATATTATCTCCACTGTAACAAAGCATTTTTCTTAATTTTTATCTCTCGCCAATAGGACTTACGCAACAATTTGTATAACTATTTGATTTTAAAGAATAAAATCCATAACCCACTCTATACCGGAAAATCACTCTCTCCCTGATGAGTTCTGGGAGGGGAGGCTTGGAGTGAGCGCCGGTGGTGGCATAAGTCCTGACCAAAATTAAGATTAAAAACCGTGTGTTACCCTAATTTTGTCATAAGTCAATCTTCCACTATAATCGTAAAAATTACGTATATTGCCTAGCCAGTTGATAGAATTCTGTAACCCATCTTACCTTTTGCCAATAATTATACGATTATGCCACTTAACATTCAATCAATTCAAGTATTTCTCGATAATGCTTTCTAAGTATAGAATAATTGCTTTATTTTTCATAAATTAAGATAAAAATATCATTTTTTACCAGTTATTCTCCATGGATTTAATTAAATTCCAATTAATAGATGTATAGTTTTTTGACTAAGAATACTAGGAAAGAATATTTCAGATAAGACTTGCGCAACAATTTGTGTAACTATTTTATTTTATTGGATATTCCAATAACTCACGGTGTATTGTGGAAATAACTCCATCTCTGATTTCTCTGATTTCGGGGAGGACGGCGTTGGAGTCCAAATCTTCAGATTTGGAAACGCCGTCTCACCTTGACCAGTTTCGTCCAAATCTGAAGGTTTGGAGACTCCAAACGCGGTAGTCCCTACCAGCCAATGGAGGTATTAACCGCCGAGGGCGAAAATTCCTAAACCTGGCAGGTGCTAAGTTTCCTAAACCTTTGAGGTTTAGGAAACTTTGAACCTTGGTAACTCATTGAATATTAAGACCTCCATTAATTTGGAGGGACTACCCCAAACGCGGCTTAACTTAATGGCAGTGAGGCGTTTTAGGCTGGGGTGAGTGCCGGAGTGGCGTAAGTCCTGTAAGAATAAAAGCCATTTTTATAGAATAACGCTATGGTTTCCTTTATAATTTGAGCACCAGCCATTTACTAAGGACTCACTATGAATTTTTCTGATGTTTACCCCGCGGTACCTTGCTTAACAACTGCATTATCTGGGCCCTTAGAACATTTAGAAGCCCACTTACTTTCTCGCCAAACTGAAATTGAGCGTTGGTTTCGCCAACAATGGCAAATTACCCCTGCGCCCTTTTATGCTTCAGTGGATTTACGAAATGCGGGCTTTAAATTAGCCGAAGTAGATACTAACTTATTTCCAGCAGGTTTTAATAACCTCAATTCCGCTTTTTTACCACTATGCGTCCATGCCGTTCAATCTGCCATCGAACGGCTTCATGAAACTGCTAATCGTATATTATTGATTCCAGAAAACCATACCCGTAACCAATTTTACTTAGAAAGCGTAGCTACGCTGGTTGATATTTTACAAAAAGCCGGTTATGAAGTCCGCATAGGTTCATTATTACCGGATTTGACCTCCCCTCTCTCATTAAACTTGCCGAGTGGACGGATTATCCATCTTGAGCCTATTCACCGACAAGATTCTTATTTGAAACTTTCCCAATTTCATCCATGTTTAATCATTTTAAACAATGACTTATCTAACGGATGTCCCCCGATTTTAGAACAATTAGCGCAACTGGTGGTGCCGCCGCTATCAATGGGTTGGTCTACTCGTTTGAAATCCAACCATTTTTCCTGCTATACCGCGGTCACCCAAGAATTTTCTCAGTTAATTCAAGCCGACCCATGGTTAATTGACCCCTTATTTCGCAATTGTGGGGAAATTAATTTTATGAACAACGAAGGGGAAGAATGCTTGAGGGATAATATTAGTAGCTTGCTCACCGCGATTGAACAAAAGTACCGCGAATACGAGATTCCGCACCGTCCTTTTATTATAGTCAAAGCGGATGCCGGGACCTACGGTATGGGAGTCCTCACGGTACATAGTCCCGACGAGATTCGCGCCTTAAATCGTAAGCAACGAACTAAAATGGCCACGACTAAAGGTGGACAAGAGATTCGCCAAGTCATTATTCAAGAAGGTGTCTATACCTTTGAAACTTGGGGTAACCCGCCGGCGGTGGCGGAACCAGTAGTTTATCTGATTGACCATTTTGTCGTTGGCGGGTTTTATCGAGTGCATAAGGGACGCGGAATTAATGAAAATCTAAATGCCCCAGGGATGCACTTTGAACCACTGGCGTTTGCCAATTCTTGTATGAATCCGGACCAACACCTGGCCCCAGATGCCGGCCCTAATCGTTTTTATGCTTACGGAGTAGTGGCCCGTTTGGCGTTGTTAGCCGCCGCCCGAGAAATGACTCTACCTCTACCAGTCACTAAATCGCCTTGTTGAGTTCAGGATCACCCCTAGTTTATCTCGTTACCACGCTCCGCGTCCAGTGCTTCTCCGTAGCAATTCACGTTCGTTCAGGTCACAGGACGCGGAGCGTCCGGGCGGCATTACCACGCCGAGCGTGGTAACGAGGTGAAAAGATTTGTCAACTCTCGAAGAAAGATTTGTCAACTCTCGAAGAGTTGACAAATCTAACGGGTAATTTTTAATTCTTTCGACCCTTCTTCAAAGTTTTTTGTAACAATTTTTTATCACGCTCAATTTGAGGTCGCCAGGTCAAATAAAACTGTTTGGCCGCGGTTTTTCCAACATAACGCCAATGCCATGGCTCCCGCATAAAACGACTGTTACGCTTGTAATAATAAGTCGGCACCCAGCCCGCGTTAATACCACCGGTCAACAACCACAAAAAAGTTCGCGACCGAAAAGGTACTCCTCTAAAATCAACCGCAGTGCCCAAATTATGCTCAGAAAATCCTGGCTTTTCGGCACGATGTGAGCCATATTTTTTTAGCACTTGTCGTTGTGCCGCCGGACTTCTATACCCTGACACGACTGATAACACTATTCCCCGTTTAGCGGCTTGGCGTTTTAAACTGGCCAACGCTTGCCAGGCTGCTCTTTTTAACACCAATTTGCCACCACTGACCAAACGCGGTGCCGTAGCGCGATTAGGGCGTACATATTGATAAGTTTTCCCCACCGGATAACCGAATCTATCTACTATACCACCCTGACTTTTGGCTAGGGATTCCAGTGGTATAAGTATCATCGTTAGGAATAATAAACCAGTGACAACTTGTTGAATTAAGCGAAAAAATGTCATAATAATCGATAGTATCCAAAATTAAGGTTAACCTTACGCACCACCCCCTGCCCCTCCTTAGTAAGGGAGTATTCCTGGCGGTGCCGGTGATATGTACTCCCCTCCTTACCAAGGAGGGGAGTATTCCTGGCGGCACCGGTGATATGTACTCCCCTCCTTACCAAGGAGGGGCAGGGGGTGGTTGGGTTAACCTGCGTAAGGTGAATTAAAGTTAATCACTGTTTGAATCGAACATGAATAGCCACGATTCAAACTCACTACTCCAACCATACCCGCGTAATCTCTTCCCACTCCTCCTGCAAAGGCTTAGTTGAGCGCGGCTTTCCCGCATGAGAATACCAATAAGCGGCATTCCCTAAATCTCCTTCTTGGCGATGCAAATACGCATGAATCCAAGCGGCGGTGTTATCATTCATCGCTTGCACTATGCGATGAGCCGTATCCCAATCACCTTTAGCCGCCTGCCACAACGCCTGCAAATACCGATTACTCTCAGCCGGCGGCTGGGGCTGTGACAGAGAAATTTTAAATTCAGCTAAAGTCATCGAATTCTCCTTGATTAGTTTTCGTTCTTAGGTCGACGAGCGTCACTATCATCTACGCTTCGCTCTGACATTCGTGACCAGGACTACCCGTGACCAGGAAACCAGGAGTCCAAGCGAAGCTTTGTCAAAGCAACCCGCTCCCCCGGTTACTGTTTACGTTCCAATTGACGATAAGTAATCGACTCGACTAAATGCGAAGTTTGAATCGGGTCACTGCCGGCCAAATCTGCAATCGTCCGTGCCACTTTCAAAATCCGATGCCAAGCCCGTGCCGATAACCCCAACCGCTCGATAGCCGTATCCAATAATCGCTCGTCGTTAGGAGTCAACTGACAAAACTGCTCAATCTCTCGTGGCAATAAACGACTATTGGACCGCTCACCTCGTTGCGTTTGTCGTTGTCTCGCTACCACCACCCGCGCTCGCACTTCCGCACTGGTTTCTCGGACCTGATTCCCACGTAACTCCGTGCGCGGTAAATTGGGCACCTCAATATGTAAATCAATGCGGTCCAATAAGGGACCAGAAATTCTGGCGCGGTAACGTTTCACTTGTTCCAGTGGACACTGACACCGCCCCGTTGGATCCCCTAAATAGCCACAAGGACAAGGATTCATCGCCACCACCAATTGAAAACTGGCTGGAAATTCTGCTTGATGCGCGGCCCGAGAAATCACGATTTTACCGGATTCCAACGGCTCTCGTAACACTTCCAACACCCGTCGATCAAATTCCGGTAACTCGTCTAAAAACAGCACGCCATGATGGGCCAGCGAAATTTCTCCCGGTCGCGGATGACTACCCCCACCCACTAGCGCGACCCCAGAAGCCGTATGATGCGGTGCCCGAAAGGGTCGCTGGCCCCAATTCTCGGCATTAAAACCTTGCGTGCTAATCGAAGTGACAATGGCCGTTTCTAAGGCTTCACGTTCAGTCATCGGCGGTAAAATGGTTGACATTCGCGTCGCCAACATCGTTTTACCGGTGCCAGGGGGACCCAACATCAATAAATTATGTCCTCCCGCCGCCGCCACCTCTAAGGCTCGTTTTGCCTGATGCTGACCTTTGACCTCGCTCAAGTCAACACTATCCGTTAATAACTTGGGTATCACGGGCACGGCTTGGTAATGAGGACTAATGGGGGCCGTATTATATAAGTGATTACAAATCTCCAGTAAATGTTTAGCCGGCAGAATATTGAGATGGTTAACTAATGCGGCCTCCTCCAAATTTTGCACCGGTATCACCAATGAACGATTAGCGTTACGTGCTTCCAAGGCGGCTGGCAATACTCCTCGCACTGGTCGCAATTCCCCGGTCAATGCCAATTCGCCTAAAAATTCGTATTGATGCAACGCCTCGGTAGGCAATTGTCGAGAAGCCGCGAGGATGCCGATGGCAATCGCCAAATCAAACCGTCCCCCTTCCTTGGGTAAATCGGCTGGAGCTAAATTAATCGTAATTCGGGCCACGGGAAACAACAATTGACTGTTGATTAATGCGCTCCGTACTCGCTCTTGACTTTCTTTCACCGCGGCTTCTGGTAAGCCAACAATTGACAACTTGGGTGACGCATTGGTCAAATGAACTTCGATAGTTACGGGTAGCGCCTGGACTCCTACCTGGGCCCGACTGTGAACAATGGCTAAGTAAGACAAGATTAGGCTGACGGTGGTGGTGGTTGGTTAAATGATTCGACTTGAGGTGACCGCGCGGTTTCTAAGGCCGTCACTCTAACCTCTAAGGCTTCTAAACGGGCTCGGGTTTTGGTCAACACCGCACTTTGAATTTCAAATTCTTCCCGTGTCACTAAATTCATCCGGCGCATCGTAGCCTCAAAGGCGACCCGCATATTTTTTTCTAAATCTTGATGTAACGTGAGTAAACCTTTAGGCAACGCCTCGGTAAAATTTTTATATAATGCTTCAAAATTTGGCATGGTTGTCATTATTGTTATCTCCTATGAAAATAAAAATAGATACTAAACAGTAGGGTGCGTCCTACGCACCATTTTGACCACCGCATCATGCCCAAATGGTGCAGGGGACGCACCCTACCAAGATGGTGACTCGTCACGAGACTACGAGTCACACCACAATTCTGCCTTGGGCTTTTCGTCGTTGCGCAGTTTCACGCCAGGAATAAACACAACCGCAATAATCTTGTCGGTAAAATTGTTCACGTTTAGCAAGTTCTATCATTTGTTGAGAGCCGCCTTGTTTACGCCAATTATAAGTCCAGTAAGTCATTCCTGGATAACGGGTAGCGACTCGCAGGCCGGACTCATTCACTTGTGTCAGATTTTTCCAACGTGAAATGCCCGCGGAGCTAGTAAAGACGGTAAATCCATGTTCATACGCATATAAAGCAGTACGCTCTAATCGCAGGTCAAAACAAACCGTACAGCGGGCACCACGCTCTGGTTCCAACTCTAATCCTTTAATTCGGGTTAACCAGTGTTGGGGGTCATAATCAGCATCGATAAACGGGATGTTTAATTTTGCCGCAAATCGTTTATTCTCCTCTTTACGAATTTCATATTCTTGACGAGGGTGAATATTGGGGTTATAAAACAATACCGTCACTGCAATTCCTGATTCTTGCAGAGTAGCCATTATGGCCCCGGCACACACCGCACAACAAGAGTGCAATAATACTCGTTTTTCGCCATTAGGCGGGCCGAGGATAGGAGATTTTGCTATCGACATTCCTCCTCCTAAAATCATCAAAATGAAACCTTCCGAAAGTCTCTCTAAACTAAAAACTAATGGAGGTCTTAAAACTTAAAACCCACATATCATTCATATTATACAAGATAGCGACTAAAGTGCAAGAAATTAAGATTCTCCTTATAATATAGGCTGTTGGACACTACCATTAATTTAAGCAAGGTTTTAAACACTGTTTAAATAAAATGGTTTTTTTAAATCGATCCAGAGATTTGACAACTTTTTTAAAGTTGTCAAATCTAATCGCAAACGCCGATGGTAAATTTGACCACTTTTTTTGAAAGTTGTCAAATTTAATCGCAAACGTAGCAGATTTGACAACTTTTTGAAAGTTGTCAAATCTAATCCCAAAATCTAATCCCAAAGCCAATTAATCGCAAAAATTTTAAAAAAACTATTGCCTAAAAACTAAAATGGGATTATTATTCAGAACAATTAAATTTGAGAGAGGAGAGGACTCATTCATGTCAATTCGTCGATTACCCGTTTATCTACTCCTCGATTGCTCCTCGTCCATGGCGGGACAAGCGATTGAGCAAGTGCGTCAAGGCATTCGTGCTTTGTTGGACGATTTAAGTACCGAGCCGATGGCTATTGAGACGGTTTATTTATCAGTGATTACTTTTCATAGCACCGCCCAACAAGTCATCCCATTGACCGAATTAATGCAATTTACCGAGCCATTGATTCAAGCCAGTGGGGCAACCTCATTAGGCGCGGCTTTACGATTATTAAAGGATTGTTTAGAGCGTGAAGTTAAAAAAAATACGTTGGAACAAAAAGGTGATTGGAAACCGTTAGTCTTTTTGATGACCGATGGTATGCCTACTGATGCTTGGGAAGCGACGGCGGATGAGATTAAACAACTAAAAATGCTCAATTTAATTGCGTTTGCGGCGGGGCCTGGGGCGGAGGTAAAAAATTTAAAACGACTCACTGACATCGTGTTAAAATCGGATGATTTGTCTCCTGGTGCGTTGAAAGCATTTTTTAAATGGATGAGTCAGTCGATTGTGCGCACCGGTAAAAGTGTGCAAGTCATGGCGCAAGAAGCGTCTATTGATTTGCCGCCGCCACCGCCTCAAATTCACATTGTCCCTTAACCAGAGAAAGACTATTTATCCATGTGGTGTTGGCAACCAATTCCTGAAGGTAAAGACCATTATCCAGAGACTAGCAGTCAATCTCTGGAGTTGCCTCACGGCTTTAAGTTAGTGGCCGCACGGGTCCGGGGCAAAAAACATAAGCATGAAGGCAGTCATTGTGATGATTGGTTCGAACTCGGACACAGTGGCGCCTGGGGTATTATTGCCGTGGCCGATGGGGCCGGATCTCGACTGTTTTCCAGAGTTGGCGCCCGAATGGCTTGTGAAGCCGCCGTGCGCTATTTGACTTCGCAATTAGCAACTCATCAACTGACTGCTCGTGAGCAGTGGACGACGGAGACGTTTGCGCGTGATGAACATTATCGGTTTAAATCCCCAGATTTAGAATTTACGCAACAGCTACTCCATGATGCTATGCAAATCGCATATATTGCGGTTGAACAAGCCTGGCATGAGCGTGATGAGTCTAAATATTATTACAAAGCTTTAGGCAACCGTGATTTGACGATAAACGATTTGGCTACGACTTTATTGTTAGTCGTCCATACCACGGTGACCGTTGACACGGTGGTATATAGTTTAATTCTATCTTGTCAAATTGGTGATGGAGTGGCCGCCGCCATTTATAAAAATAAACCAGAAACCAGCGTCTTAACTGAACTGGAACAAAATAATTTTAGCGGCGAGACCCTATTTTTAACCACCTCTCCCAATTATTTAGAACGAGATTATTTGGCGACGAAAACTTTTCCGTTTTTTAGTCCGTTACGCGCTTTATTGGTGATGACCGATGGAGTAGCCGATGATTATTTTCCGCCACCACCGGAGATGTTGCGGTTATGGGGAAATTTGTTGCTCAATGGGATTATTACGCTCACTAATTTGGCACCTCCCGCTGAGACCGAAATATTAGCCCGGCAGGATGAGTATATGGCCTTGATCGAACGAATTTTACCGACCGGCGTGGTACCCACCCCACTGGCGATGATTGAGGATTATGCCACTCTGCGGCAACAATCTATTCCCGAATTAATAACTACGCCGGCCTTGATCGCGGCCGGAATCCCGGCGGTAATTTTAGCCAATGGCATGACCGCGGCCGAGCGTTTACAACTTTGGTTAGACACCTACCAATTAAGGGGGTCTTTTGATGATAGAACGTTGGTAGTGCTTTACCATGACGAAACTTGAATAATTCACCTTACGCCCAACCACCCCCAACCCCTCCTTGGTAAGGAGGGGAGTAGTATTCCCCTCCTTGCTAAGGAGGGGCTAGGGGTGGTTGGGGGGTGGTTGAGTTAACCGGGTGAGAAAGTAATTGACGACTCTGTAAAATAGGTGACTCCGTTAGTCACGGGACCAGGTAATGACCGAAACTGCACAATTAGAAGATGGACGAGTGATTGAGTATTTGCCAGAAATGATAGGCGAAGGGACCATGAAGGAGGTCTATTTTACCAAAGATCAAGAATCCGTCTTATGTTTTTATAAAGGAGACCTTAACCAAACTGACCCTCAGCGTTTGCGTCGTTTGCAACAAATTTTGACCGGATTCAATCCCACTCTCAGCGCGAAAAAACAAGGAGATTATTGGAGTAAATTATTCTGTTGGCCTACCGGAATCATTGTTAAACCGCGGTTAGGGGTGATGACTCCAGTGTATCCTAGTAACTATTTTTTTGCCTCTGGACGTTGGCAAGGTCGCGAAAAAAAAGGACGTTGGTTTGTCAGTCCCAAATTACGTAACCTGTTACCGGTGGCCGAGCAAGGTTCGTGGATTAATTATTTTAAAATCTGCATTGTCTTAGCGCGTGCGGTTAGACGATTGCATGCGGAAGGGTTAGCACATTCTGATTTATCCGATAATAATGTCCTCATTGACCCTGTGACTGGACAGGCACTGGTGATTGACATCGATTCGTTGGTGGTGCCAAATTTATTTTCACCGGATGTGGATGGTACGCCGGGTTATATTGCGCCAGAAGTGTTAGCGACCGCCGGTTTACGAGCGAATGACCCCCACAAAAAATTGGCGGATATTCGTACTGACCAACATGCGTTAGCGGTGTTAATTTATGAATATTTGCTCAATCGTCACCCATTGCGGGGACCCAAAGTGCATTCGATTCATTCCGCCGAGGAAGATGAGCAATTGAGTTTAGGGGAAAAAGCGTTATTTATTGAACATCCTCAAGACTCCTCGAATCGTCCAGCCACGGGGCTATCGATACCAGTGACCGCCTTGGGTCCTACCGTGACTGAGCTTTGTTACAAGGCTTTTGTTAAAGGATTGCATTCCCCCTATCTCCGCCCGGCAGCTTATGAATGGGAGCGGGGTTTGATTAAGACTTGGAATATGTTATATCCATGTCCTAATCCGAATTGTACTCACCATTGGTTTGTGGTCATCCTCACGGAGCCGATTATCAAGTGTCCATTTTGTCAAACGCCAGTCAATACCCCGATTCCACTGTTAATGTTACGTAGTGAAAAACGACCGGGGCAATGGTTGCGCGATGGTGAGTTAGTCATTTACCATGGTCAAAGTTTATTTAAGTGGCATGTGTTTGATAATATTTTTCCCGGCCCCGAAGTTGATCGGGAGCCACAAGCATATTGTTCATTTCATCAAAATCGATGGTTATTAATCAATCAAGCCTTGACTTCGTTAACTTCAGCGAATGGTAATCGAGTAGATATTAGCAAAGCCGTGGAACTTAAAGCGGGTTCTCAGCTACGGTTGTCACAAGAGTCACATGGGTGTATTGCGGAAGTGAGTATGTTGAATTACGGTCGTTAAGTTAAGCGATTTTGGAGTCCGGAATTTATTCCGTTGGAGGCCGGCTGGATTCTAAATTCCAACGGAATAAATTCCGGACTCCAAAATCCAAAATCCAAACCAAGACGGAATAAATTCCGGACTCCAAAATCCAAAATCCAAACCAAGACGGAATAAATTCCGGACTCCAAAATCCAAACCGCTAGACTATTACTGGTACCTACCGAAATTTTTACTCTTCCCGCATTATGGTCCAGACGACATAAACGGGTTCTATTTCTAGCCGTTGGGCCAATACTTGTATCTTAACCGAGCCTGGTTGATAACCGATTTCCCACGAGGCACTAAATGACTTTTCATTAGAATTGGTGAGAAAACGGAAGTAATGACGTAACTCCAACTGATGTTGCTCAGGTGGTAAGACTACCGAAAAAATTTTATTGATTAAATCATTACCGTCATAGCCGAATAATTGGCCATATTGAGCATTGACATAGACATAGCGACCGCGGCCATCGGTTACACTGATGGCGACGTTGATACCATTGAGTGTCATATTTAATAGCGCATCTGGTTGATTAAATAACTGTTGAGCAGATTTGAAACTACTATGATCTTCTCCTACCATCCAGCCGGCCCAGCCTGGTACCGGAAAATTTTTAGAAATATTTGACCAAGCAATCAATTTGGTGCTCCCATCCTTACAAGTCATTTCGGTTTCCCATGGCCCAAATATTTGCGCGTTTTGAAATCGTTCTAGCATCTGATTACGGTATTCCACTTGTGGATACAACCATTCTAAGGCTTGTGGATTACGCAGAATTTCGGACGTTTTATAGCCCGTGAGTTTTTCACAATGGCGATTCCATAAGACTAACTGTCCTGGTCCATTATACGCGATAAATAAGACGGGCATATTTTCGATGACTAGGCGTAAACGCTCTTCACTGTCACAGAGTAATTGCAATACTTGTTCATGTTCGGTAATATCTTGACCGACGGCACACAAGGAAAATTCCTCGGTATCGGCTTCACTGGAGCCAGACCAGAGAATCGTTTTTTGACTGCCATCTTGGCAAGTCAAGGTCCATTCCCAATCGCGAAATCCCGCATAGTTTTCTACCATCTCTCTGGTGGTGGCTAACATCTCTTCACGATAAGCCGAGTTGGGATAAAGCTGGGCCCAGGCTTGTGGATTATTGATGATTTGCGCGGCGGAATAGCCGGTGACTTGCTCGCATTCATGATTCCATAACAGAAAATTGAATTTATGGTCAATCACATAAACCATGGTGGGCAAGGTTTCTAACGCTTGTCGTAAATTGGATTCACTTTCTTGCAATACCTGTTGTTGTTGACGTAAGGCTTGTTCTATTCTAATGCGTTTGGTAATATTCATGGAGAAGACAATCACGCCTTGAATTTTACCCTCAGCATCACAGTAGGGAATTTTATCAACTTGGGAAAAGCCACCGCCACTATGTTTTTCGATCAAACCTAATTTCGGTTTGCCGGTGCTGATCACCTCCAAATCACTGGTATGGTATTCTTTCGCATGTTCCGGCATAATCTCATACATCGACATGCCTGGTAACTCTTTCAAGTTAATTCCCATTTGATAAGCCGCGTAGTGATTCGCACGAATTAGCCGATTTTCCTTATCTTTATAGATAATTGACAACGGGGCGGAATGGAAAATGGTTTCATATTGTTCATGCTCATAGCGTAACGCCAACTCAGTTTTAATCTGTTCAGAAATTTCCATCGCAAACACGATCACGCCTAAAATCTTGCCCTGAGTATCGCGATACGGAATGCGGTCAGCCCGTAAATAGCCATGGGGATATTGTTCAATCACTCCGAGTTTAGGTTGACCAGATTCAATGACCGCTAGGTCAATAGCACGATATTGTTTCGCATAGTTTGGTATAATTTGCTCATCATCTTGACCTTGCATCAACTCTGGGGTCGTGTTAAATAAAATGGCGGCAAAGCGATTCACTCGGATAAAACGACCGGCCTGGTCTTTGTAGACAATCATCAAGGGGGCGGCATTGAAAATAGTTTCATATTGTTCGCGTTCATAACGTAAGGCCGTTTCCATTTGTTGTTGTTTGGTAATGTCGTGCATCAGCGAAAAGGCAAATAAAATGTTGCCGTCTTCATCATGTACGGCATCAAACCGGGCCCACACGGGAAAGGCTTGACCGTCGGTATTCTGCATGTCGAGGATACCTTCCCAAGTTTTCCCGGCTTTTTCCAAATGGGGACGAATTTCTTGATTGACTTTTTGCCGACTGGTTGGAGGTAAATAGTCCCGGTAAAATGACTGTCTGGCTTCCTCAAAGGTATGTTTGAATAATTTTTTATGTGCTGGGTTAATATAAATCAACGATTTGTCTGCGCCACGAATGGCAATGGCTTCATTGGAATTGTCGACGATGGTTTTAAACATTTGTAATTCTTGTAAAACTTGTCGACGTTCACCAATATCAATGCCAACCGCAAATAAATACTCGACTTGACCTTGGTGGTCGAGCATAATTCGACAGTGACATTCCAGTAATAACTGACGTTTATCTTTAGTCAACACGGTGATTTCTGACAACTTTTTGATTTCACGTTGACTCATTAAAGCATTCATTTGGTCTGCCACAAGGAGTCGATCGGATTCTGGAATTAAGCGAGTTAAATAATTTTGGCCGATCAGCTCTGCCGTTTGATAACCTAATGCTTGTGAAAAAGTATCATTCACTAAAGAAATTTGGCCCGCCGGCGTAATGATGATAAAAAATACGGGGGAGGTTTGAATTAACGCATTGACAAATTCTAATGTCTTCCGTAGCTCCTCTTCGGTCTTCTGGCGTTCAGTAATATCACGAATTAGCGCACATACGAGGGTCAAGTTTTTCACTTTATAACTACTGGTGGAAATTTCTACAGGAAACACCGTGCCGTCTTGTTTGCGGTGCCAATCGATAGGTATTTTATAAAATTTTTGTCGACCCGCGGCGCGTAGGTGTGGGACACTTGGTGCCGTTGCCATTAAAATGTCTTCCATCTGTAAGTGTAGCCATTGCTCACGAGTATATCCATAGCCGGCGAGGGCGGCACTGTTGACTTCAAACACTTGATGAGTTGTCGCGTCGAACACGACAATGGCTTCGGCGACGGCTTCAAAGAGTAAGCGATAGTGCGCTTCATTTTTGGCCATAGTCGTCAGAGTCTGTTTGGCCGAAGTGGCATCACGAATTGTCACTATCCATAATTTTTGAGTTTGCCAAGTTAATGATTTCATCATTACTTCTACGGAGAGCAAACTGCCGTCTTTTTTCTTATGGTAAGTCGCTTGTGGGGTCAATACCTCGCCTAAAGTTAAGTCGGTGGTAAAAATATCGTTGGCTTTCAATTGCAATAATTCTTGACGACCATAGCCATATAATTGCCAAGCCGCTGGATTGGCATCTAAAATTCGGCCCCGGCCATCCAGGACCAAGACCGTTTCGGCTAAGGTGAGAAAAAGTTGTTCATATTTTTTGGTCGCTTCCAAAGTTTGTTCCAAACGTTTAGATTCGGTTATATCAAAAAAAGCTACCAGCAAACGAGAATTTTGACCTCGCTCCTCACGTAAAATTTTGCCGCGACTGTGCAACCAACGATAACTACCGTCTTTATGTTGTAAGCGATGAATCCGTTCATATTCAGCGGAAACACCCTCTACATAATTTTTCACTTCTTTGACTACTAAAGAATGGTCAGCAGGATGAATCCGTGAATACCAGGCACTGATTTGATGACCCAAATCTGCTGGCGTATACCCAAGTAAGTTTCTCCATGGTGTCGAATAATCTACCTGATTAGTCCGCAAATCCCAATCTAATATCACCTCGCACTGGAGTTGCATGAAACATTCAAAATTCTGCTGTAGTTGTTGCAACGCTAAGTGCTGTTGAGATTGCGTAGTAACATCCAACAAACTGAGAACTTTTGCCGGCGGCATGGTTGGAGCCGCACCATATATGGTTTGGACCTGGACCGACAACTTTAACTCCAGTTGGGCCGAATTTTGAAACGAGACGATAATTGGAGCTGAGGTAGCCGTTTGCTTGCTCACACCGGCTTGCCAAAATTGTTCAAAATCAGTAGGTTCAATTGCTCTACCTAATAATTGTTCCACTCGACTATTTAAAGTTTGTAATTGGCCATCTGCATATTGCACAATGACGGCTTCTTGCAAACCTTCCAAAATAGTTTGTAACTCATTTAATTTTTGAGCTAAGTTAACGATTTCTTGTGCTTGAGGAGATTTTTCTAAAAAAATGGCCGTTTCTGGTGGCACGGCACCATTGAAAAATAAATTATTGGCTGGATCAAGAGTACCAGTAGCGCAAAGGCTGGTTTCATCCGCCATCAGAGTAAATTGCCAAATAATAAGGTGATATGAGCCATCTTGATGACGATAACGGTTAGAGAAACTAACAGTTGTAGTGAATTGCAATTGAGCCAGACTTTGTTGCGTTGCGGTTTGGTCCTCCGGATGAACGAGATTTAAATATAATTCATTGATTAATTGGCTAGGATCATAACCTAGTTGTTGCCAGGTGACGCTGAGTGAATTCCAATGACCTGTTTTAGTCATTACACCAAATAATAAATGATAGCGAGATAAATAGTTAGTGACTGAATGATTCAATGGCATAGTAATAGTAATCCTTGACAACAGGTGGTTGACCACCGATAATTATCAGTTATCTGAGGTTAATTAGCAAGATCGAGATAAACTGGTGTACATAGAGTAGCTTAACCTGGTGTGCAACACCTCTTTGAATGCGTGAAACCGTCGAAGCGGTACGCGCTAACAGATTAAGAGCAGAAAGGTTGAAGTTAAGAGCAAACCTGTTGGAGTAGAGGCTTTAGCCGCAATGCCATTAAGTTAAGGCGCGTTGGAGTCCAAACCTTCAGATTTGGACGAGATTGGCTAAGGTCAGACGGCGTTGCCAAAGCTGAAGCTTTGGACTCCAACGCCGTGACCTTAGCTTAACTTAATGGCATTGGGGCTAGGGGTGGTTGTGCGTAAGGTGATTTATTAGTTAGTTAGAAGGAGATAAGTTATGTTATTTGGTTCACAAATTTTATGCAAGGGTGAAACTGGACCAACCGTAGCAGAATTACAACTGCGCTTGGCCGGTTTTCGTGGAACTTGCTGGGATGGCGTTTATGGGCCAGGGACGGAATTGCAAGTAATTACTTTTCAACGTGATTATATGAAAATGGATAATCCAACTGGGATTGTTGCCGAAGACACCTTTGAGGCGTTAGACCGTTTTGCTCAAGAATTTGTCATTGATTTTAGTGCGTTAGCCTGTCCTGAGTGTCAATGTCAGGGCTTTGGAAAAAATCGGTTTCGTCATCAATATATTCATGGTAAACCAAAAATTGAACAGTTTCATAAATGTGAATATCCAGGGGTACATAAAGCGATTCTCCATACTTATCGCGCGGCTCAATTTTATGCTAAACAAATGGGGTTGAGTTTACCGATCATTAGCTCCGGTTATCGCTGTTGGATTTATAATGACAAAAAGCAACGAAGTACGACTAATCATTTGGGTAAGGCTTTGGACATTGATTTCCCATTGAAAGCCGGAGAAGATAAACGCGATGATTGTCGACGTTGTGATAGTTTTCGCGGAATTTTGGTAGAAAAGTGCAATTTCCAACTGGGTTGGGGAGCTAACAATATGAAGAGCCTGGAGCCGGCTAACATTGCCCCTTCTTGGATTCACCTGGATGTCCGGTGTTATGAGCCTAAGTATTTAGCCGATAAATATTTTGTAACCACTGCCGCGCAGTTAGATACTCACCTTACGCACGGTTAACTCAACCACCCCCAACCCCTCCTTGGTAAGGAG
>DZAL01000271.1 GCA_022729575.1 Thiomargarita sp. | reverse complement strand
GGAGGGGAGTGACCACCCCCAACCCCTCCTTGGTAAGGCGGGGCGAGTGACCACCGCTCTTCTTTCTCTCCCCTCCTTATTGAGGAGGGGTTGGGGGTGGTCACTCTCCCCTCCTTATTGAGGAGGGGTTGGGGGTGGTCACTCGCCCCTCCTTATTAAGGAGGGGTTGGGGGTGGTTGAATTAAGATTTGGCCGTTGGAGTACGGAATTTATTCCGCCGGAAGAAATTTTGTACGCCAAAGTCGGAATAAATTCCGGACTCCAAAATCGACAACTACTGAGGAGAAATAATTATGGCTGCTGCCGCTGCTGCTGCAAAAAAAAGTACTAAACCCAAAGAAATTATGTTTACCTGGGAAGGGACCGATAAAAAGGGAACTAAAAAAACTGGTGAACAAACCGCTACCAATGAATTGGCGGTGAAGGCCATTTTGCGCAAACAAGGAATTAAACCGACCAAAGTTAAGAAAAAAGGAGGGTCCTTATTCGGCGGAGGCAAACCCATTGAGACCGGTGATATTTCACTATTTGCCCGACAAATGGCCACCATGATGTCTTCAGGCGTGCCCCTCTTACAATCGTTTGACCTAGTCAGTCAAGGCCATGAAAACCCACGGTTTCAAAAATTAGTCATGGATTTAAAAGCCGACGTGGAAGCCGGTGGCACCTTAGCCGATGCGATGCGGAAATTTCCCGATTACTTCGATTCACTGTTTTGCAACCTCGTACACGCAGGAGAGCAAGCCGGTATTTTGGAAGGACTACTCAATAAATTGGCCACTTATAAGGAAAAAAGTGAGAGTATTAAGAAACGTATTAAAAGTGCGGTAAGTTACCCTATCACCATTTTAGTCGTCGCGCTAATCGTTAGTGCCATTCTACTCATTTATGTCGTCCCGGTATTTGCTGACATGTTCAAAAGTTTCGGCGGCCAACTGCCAGGCATGACCCAATTTGTGGTCAACCTCTCAAATTTTCTGGTCGCCAACTGGCTACCCGTGTTTGGCTCCATGTATGGTGTGTTGACGGCCTTTAAACAAGCCAAAAAACGCTCCATTGCCTTCCAACACTGGTTAGAACGTTTTTCGCTCAAACTACCGTTATTTGGTGCTTTACTCAAAGCCTCCTCGATAGCCCGCTTTACCCGTACTTTAGCCACTATGTTTGCGGCTGGCACCCCGCTGGTCGAAGCCATGGACTCAGTGGCCGGTGCCACTGGGAATATCGTCTATTACGAAGCCTCCATCAAAATTAAAAACGAAGTCGCTACCGGTGTCACGTTAGCAGAAAGTATGCGAAATACCGGTATCTTTCCCAACATCGTAATACAAATGACTCAAATTGGCGAAGAAGCTGGCAGTATTGACAAAATGCTCAATAAACTCGCCGACCTCTACGAAGAAGAGGTTGATAACTTAGTGGAGTCTCTCAGTGCCATGATGGAACCTATGATTATGGCATTTTTGGGCGTAGTCATTGGTGGTTTAGTGCTTGCCATGTACCTTCCCATTTTCAAAATGGGCGAAAATATTTGACCAAGATTTTGGACCAAGATTTGACAACTTTTTTAAAGTTGTCAAATCTAAATCACGGAAAGTTGTCAAATCGAATCTAAGATTTGACAACTTTTTTAAAGTTGTCAAATCTGAATCACGAAAAGTTGTCAAATCGAATCTAAGATTTGACAACTTTTTTAAAGTTGTCAAATCTAAATCAATCGAAAAATATGAATACCATAGACCTAACCACAGACCCTATCACTACCATCATCATGATCGGCATCATCGGATTAATCATCGGCAGTTTCCTAAACGTCGTGATTGCACGATTACCGAAAATGATGGAACGAGATTGGCGAGCCCAGTGCACCGAAATACTAGCGCAACCACCCACTTGGATCCCGCCCACCACCCCGTTTAACCTAGTGACACCGCGCTCCCACTGTCCACATTGTGGCCACCTAATTACTGCGGTCGAGAATATACCAGTATTAAGTTATCTCTGGCAACGTGGACGATGTATGGAATGTCGGAAAACCATTGCTTTACGCTATCCCTTAGTGGAAATCACCAGTGCCATTTTGGCCGTCATCACCGCTTGGCACTTTGGAATTAACTGGCAATTAGCGGGAGCATTAGTATTCACTTGGGCTTTACTCGCGGCCAGTGTCATTGACTATGACCATCAATTGCTCCCCGACGAAATTATTTTACCGATGCTGTGGCTAGGCATACTCTGTAACCTATTCGGACTTTATACCGACCTAGAATCTAGTGTCATCGGCGCCATGGCAGGGTATATGTCACTATGGACCGTGTTCTGGATATTTAAGGTAATCACTGGTAAAGAAGGCATGGGTTATGGCGACTTTAAACTCTTGGCCATGTTAGGCGCGTGGGCCGGATGGCAAGGATTATTGATGGTCGTCTTTCTCTCCTCATTAGTTGGCGCGACCGTCGGAATCAGTTTAATTTTATGGCACCGGCATCAACAAAGCCAACCCTTCGCCTTTGGACCTTATTTGGCCTTCACCGGCTGGATCAACTTACTCTGGGGCACCAAAATAATGGAATGGTACTTCTCATGGCAACTCCCCCTATTCACCCTCTAAAAATTGGCCTGACCGGAGGCATCGCCAGTGGCAAAAGCACGGTATCTAAACTATTCGCGAATTTAGGGGTAGAAATTATAGATGCCGACGTGCTCGCCCATCAGTTAGTCGAACCTGGTCAACCGGCACTACCAGAAATTATTGCCGCCTTTGGCCAGGACCTCCTAGACTCCACAGGACAACTTAATCGCCCACAACTCCGTACCCAAGTATTCAACTCGCCCACTCGTCGTCGACAACTGGAGGCTATATTACATCCACGTATCCGTCAAGCAATGATAGAACGCGTGGCAGAATTTTATAACAAAAAATGTGGAAAAATAACCATTAAATCTACCACACAACCAATTTACTATATAATATTAGTCATACCACTATTACTAGAAACCCAACAACAAGACCTGGTGGACCGAATATTAGTCATAGATTGTCCAGTAGAAATACAACGACAACGATTAAAAAACCGCAATAATTTTAATGAGTTGCAAATAGACCAAATTTTAGCCACCCAAGCCAGCCGTCAAGCACGACTGGCCATTGCACACGAAGTCATTGAAAATAATAATAATACTGAACTCACCGAATTAACCCAACAAGTTAACCAACTACATCAAAAATATTTAATCTTGAATGGAGTCCAAAACACGTTTTGGCAAAAATAGACCTGGGTACTTGCCACCACCCACCCAAATAAGATATTATTTTGGCTACACCACAAAACCGATAAACCCTGAAAAAATCCAGTGAAGAAAAAGATTATCTATGAACAACCGCTCAATGAACGGATCCGCAACCTATTGCGAATAGAATATCTACTCATGAGCTTACAATATCAACTCAAAAGCCCCTCGGAATGGGATACTCGTGGTGCCATTGAGACCCTAATTAATGTGTTGGGACTGATTAACAAAGTTGACATCATAGACGACCTGTCAAAAGACTTACAACGTCACACCCAAACGTTAGAACGCTGGCAACGTACACCTCAGGTCGACACCGACCGAGTTAGCAAAATGCTCAAACAGGCCACAGATTTGATAGAGCGGCTCAACACCATGAAGGTGCCAGCAACAGGTAATTTAACTGAACACCACTTATTGACACAAGTGCGACAACGACTTACTATTACCGGCGGTACATGCCGTTGTGATTTACCTGGGTACTATCACTGGTTACAACGAAATCCTAAAATACGTCAAACTGAGGTGACGGAATGGCTAACCCCCATAGAACCCTTATTTGAGGCCATAGAACTAAACCTCTATTTAATACGTAACAACGCCATTTCCGCACAAGAAATAGCCGTGACAGGGGTATACCAGAGCAAATTGGAAGTCAATGCCAATTATCAAATTATACAAGTGGCCTTACCCCCTGAACACAACAGCTATCCTGAAATTAACGGCGGAAAACAACGAATCATCATCCGATTCTTGGAACAATCTAGCATCGAACAGCGACCCACGCCGACCTCTCAGGATGTGAAGTTTGAGCTAAATTATTGTATGCTCTAATAGGGACCCAGACCTGACCAAAAAATAAAAATGGTCAACACGAAACGCCAAAGACCGCCACCAAAAATTGAGAACACAAAGGAAACCGACCCATGGATAAAGTATTTAAAGTTGGAATCTTCGGACTAGCCAATAATGAACAAAATACCCTCGGCAGTATATTCAAGTTAGCCGCCACCAGAAACCGACAATATACCCTCGTTAGCGCCACCGACCGCCCCCAGGCTGAGATAATGTTGGTCGACGCGGACGACCCAAATACACTCACTGAATGGCGCAGTTTCAGTGTACATCACAGCAATATACCCTTAGTCAAGGTCACTAAGGGGGCGGTACCAGAGGGCAGTAGCGAAATCTATTTACGACGACCTCTCACTCTAAAGAGGGTACTAGAGGTACTCGATAAAGTCACCATAGAATCCATTGGATATGTACCAGAACTGGTCATCGGCGGCGAAGGAGACGCACCCTCTGAAGAAACCATAGCGGCGCTAGAAAAAGCTGCCAAAGAAGCCAAACAAACTACACGCAGTGGCTTTAAAGCCCTTGTAGTCGACGACAGCCTACCGGTACGCAAATCAATGGAAATACAGTTAGGACTATATGGATTAGACATGGATTTTGCCGAAACTGGAGAGCAAGCCCTAGAATTTACCCAGAAGAAAGTCTATGACATTATATTTTTAGACTTGATGTTACCAGGGATAGATGGATACAAGGTGTGTAAAGAGATTAAATCTCACAAACTGTCAAAAAATACCCCCGTGGTCATGTTGACCGGCAAAGGTTCACGATTTGACAAATTGAGAGGGACGATGGCGGGAGCTAATGTCTATCTCACCAAACCAGTTGAGCAAGAGAAACTCAAAGAAGTTATCAACCAATTTCTACCCGCCACCAGTCGTGGCCAATAGATTTGACAACTTTAAAAAAGTTGTCAAATCTTACTTTAAAACCG
Source organism: Thiomargarita sp. (assembly GCA_022729575.1). Classification (GTDB taxonomy): domain Bacteria; phylum Pseudomonadota; class Gammaproteobacteria; order Beggiatoales; family Beggiatoaceae; genus JAABRD01. The sequence goes on along the minus strand of DZAL01000271.1, from coordinate 2,381 downwards.
ATTTAACCAGATAACACGCACCAAAACCGTAATACAATTTTTGAAGAGCCAACAGGAGAAGACAACCATGCAAATAAATAAAGTTCTAGTCGTAGACGACTCCACCGTCGACCGCATGAACATACAGAATATAATAACCGATGCCGGTTATACCGTCATAGCCGCCAGTTCCGGACAAGAAGCCATAGAAAAAGCTGCCACCGAAAAACCTGACCTGGTATTTATGGATGTCGTCATGCAACAAATGGATGGTTACCAAGCCTGTCGCGAAATCACCCACAATGATGCTACCAAGCACATCCCCATCATATTTGTCACCAGCAAAGGGCAAAAAGCTGACCGCATGTGGGCCGAAATGCAAGGAGGTAAAGGATTGGTCCAAAAACCTTATACACCAGATCAAATCATCGCACAAATTAACCATTTTAAGTAACAGCAAGAACACCAGCGAAAACACAAACTAAGCCACGCTTTGTACTCCTGGTCCACTCACTTAACACACTCTAAACACTCTAAAACAGGAGTTCAAAGCGAAGCTTTGCACTACAATTAAAATAATTGGAGGAATAATGCCCACTAACCACCAGAAGGAAATAAAATTTTTACGAATCATAAATTTAATCGTAATACTTCTAATGCTAAACGGCTGCGATAACTTTAACCAACTTATTAAAGGACTCACACCAACCGAAGACACCACCCCAATAACCAAACTGACACTGGCAGTCGCCCCCAATATCACCTGGATGCCCTGGTTTTTAGCCGCCGAGGAAAACCTATTTGCCAAGGAATATGCGCAAAAATATCGAGTCGAGGTACAATTCACCACCAGTGACTATCAAGACACCATCAAACAATTTATAGACGGCGAAGTCCAAGCACTCGCCATCACCAATATTGAAGCTATAGCGCAACTCATAAAACAAGAAGTAGAAGCCGATGTCATTCTAATAATGAGCTACAGCAATGGCAACGAAGCCATCGTACTACCAGCTACCAACACCGACACCAACGTTCTAAGAGTACGAGAGAAAACCTTCGCCTTATTAAAAAATACCACCAGTCACTACCTATTAGATCGATACTTAGTTAGAAACCAAATACCATTTGATGACGTGCCGATACAAAATACCTTAGCGGCCGACATCCCAAAAGCACTGATGGACAAAAACATATATGGTGTCGTGACCAGTCACCCCACCATCTCCAAATTAATACGAGAACAACACGCCAAAGTACACTTTGACAGCCGCGCCATACCACGAGAAATTATGGACTTACTCATCGTGCGACGAGAAGTCTTAACTAAAACGCCAAAGTTTGGACCAGCGTTACTGGCCGCCTGGTTTGCCATTATGGAACGATTACAAGGAAATCGCAGAGGAGGCACACTCGATGCGATGACTCAACTCTCCAACGTTACTCGCGAAGATTTCGACCGACAAATGGCTGCAGTCATACTTAACGACACCCCAATAAAAGCACTCTCCGCCGTGCGAGACCGCAAAATTAGTAAAACCATGCGACACCTCCGCTACTTTATGGAACGACACGCACTCACCGGCTCAGAATCATTTAACAACTGGGTATCCTACCCTGGACGCACCCCCGCCACCCTACACTTTAATGGCAATGTGCTACAAGAATATATCACTCCCATCAGTGGCAAATAAAACCGAAACGGCAACCGACACACCAAAATAACCAATGGACACCAACCACCAAATAACAAATGAACCATTAATAAAACCCCCAAAATCAAATATGAAAGCACCCTGGCTCAAACCCAGTGCAGCATTAAATCGACCCATCAACCGCCAAGCCGACGAAGCTGCTTATGCCGCGGCCGCGGCCCAAACTGAAACCCACCGACGGTTAGGCTTTCAACTCGGGAATATTGGCCTACTTATAGCTCCGCGAGCCACTAGCGAGTTAATGGAAATCACCCGCATCTGTCCCATACCCAACACCGCAACTTGGCTACTAGGACTCATTAATTTACGAGGCAATTTTATACCAGTATTTGATATAGATAAGCTACTACAACCAGAAAGGGAAGCCAGCAAGAAGAAGATGCTACTCATTTTAGGACAAGGCGACAAAGCCGGTGGAATTATAATCGACGGCTTACCCGTGCATGTCACCTTATCGGAAAGTGATAGGTTGAAAACCTTACCCCCATTACCAGAGATAATAAAGAAATACGCAACTACTGGCTACGAAAAAAATGGAGAAATGTGGTTCAACTTTGATTATTTAGGATTCTTCCAATCACTCGCCACCAAAGTTGCTATATAGATTACGCACCACCACTTACCCCTCTTTGGTAAGCTACTCTATGCACACCAGTAGGTTTCTTCTCGTTCCCACGCGCCAGCGTG
>DZAL01000270.1 GCA_022729575.1 Thiomargarita sp. | reverse complement strand
ATGTTTAGTAGTTTATGTTAGTGTATAGTAACATTTCTATAACTATTTGTCAACCTTCAGATACCTCCGAAACTGTTTAAGTTGCTTCTAAAAAGTCTGAGTGACCAGAATATATTTCATGGCGTTTTGATAGCATTAGGATACTCTTGGTTGGGCCGGTAATTGTCCGCCAGTTTCTGTAAGGCGGCCTGTACCTTTGGAGAAGCGAAGGCCTCATTAACATTAGCTATCCACCATGACTCCGTGGCTTTGGGAGTTTGGTAAATGGTGGTGGCCTTCGCTGATGAAACTTCAGAAATTCGCATCGTCATAAGAGTTTCTCTAGTTAGTAAAGTGGTGATTCTGGGCTGGGTTAAATCCTATTAAGAATAACTCTAAAAAATGGGAAGTCAACTCTTTTAAAAAAATCGGTAGTCCCTACCAACCAATGGAGGTATTAAAAAATGACAAGGTTTCCTAAACCTCGAAGGTTTAGGAAACCTCGCTGGGAACTGACAAAGCGACGCATCGTTTCTGGATAAGACACGATTAATCCCAAGGCTTCCGCCCGTTGCAATAACGCAGAAGTTTTCAACACCTTAAAACCAAACTCCAGCGCCTTTGACCAAATCACACTTTCTTGGCGTGGGCACGGAATAACTGCCAAAACGCATTCTGGGGCGTCTCGGGAAACTGGCTTACTACCAACACCCGCATGGGGTGTGCCAACTCCAACTCCGAAACGCCCGCTGGCCGCGTAGTCAACAGGACGCTTAGGACGCCAGGTCGGCCCTGGTTAATGCGACCGTTGACTCTTTAATTTCGATAAATAGGCTTCAATGTCGTCGGGCGACCAGTGTTGCAACACCTCGTCGGGCGACAGCCCCTGCAAACGTTGGTCGGGCGAAAAGCGTTGCAACACCTCGTCGGGCGATAACCCCTGCAAGCGTTGGTCGGGCGACAAGTCAGCTAATCTCTCCTCGACCGATAACACCTGGAGATATTTTTTGGTGTAATCTTTGACGAAATCGTCAGCGGTGTAAGACATAATACCCTCCAAATTATAATAGTTAAATAACTCGTTGCGAACGGAACTGAGTCGCGGTTGTCGCCACTGATAATTCTTTCGACCATACGACACTTTCGCCGCGTTGGCACTGAATAATTGCCAAAACGCATTATTCGGCGTCTGGGGAAACTCACCTAAAACCAAAATCCGAATCGGGTGACAACACTTCACATCATAAACGCCGGTTTGGCGTTTCGTCAACCCCAACGGTTTCTCCAAGTTCACTGGATAACGGGTGGTCGCGGCATAGAGACGAAACTCCGCTTCGGGGAGTAAGTGGTTGAGGTCTGGACTCACCAGTTTACGATAAGTCGTGTAATGACCAACCAACTCTTTCAGGGCCCATTGATTTAAGGTTTCTTGAAACGATTTATAGGTCAACAAGTTATGCTTGGCCAAATTCTCCAGGCCATCGGGCACGGGTGTCAACGGTGGCCCTGCGGCTTGTTCTATAATCACCACATCTAAAAATTGTTGTTGGATGGATAAATCTTTTTCTAATTCGACCTGGTATTTAGTATTGGTAAACAGGTCGGTTAAGGCCATGCCAAAGAGACGGTGCCAATCGGTCATAAGGAAATCCTCTAAGACTGGAAATAGTCGCTAAACAAATCACCAGTCAACTGTTTTTAAATTCCCACCGAAAATTCCAAAAAATCTAAGTGTTCACAGCCCGCCTTGGCGACGGGCCAAGCCTGGTGACAGAATCCTTATCGTCTGGATGACTTTGTACAAGTGTTTGAGAATTACTATCCCCCCGACTTTAGATAAGGCCATCAACGGGCTCGAATTACAAATTACTCTCATGTATTATTTGCCCTTCTCAAGAACTCCTCTAACCACGCTTGTTCTCGCAAACCCTCCGCGGCCAATTCCTCTGGGGTGCCATTGATAAAAGAAGTTCGTCGCTTCCCTAGAAACTCTATCATAAATTGTTCATACGTTAAACCTAACAATTGGGCACCTTGACCTAAAGAAATATGACCTTTTTGAAATTCTTGGGCGATAAAGTCTTCATAAACAATTTGTTGCAGTTGTTGAGGAGGGTGGTAATAAGTGCTAATTTCCTCTGGAATCTCTAGCTGAATAAGCATATAGCAATCATTCCTGTGAATGAGTACGATTTTATGCGGCTATGTATCATTTTAGAGGAATCTTACTATAATTATTCATCTTAAATTATATGAATTAAAATCCCCGAATACGATTAAACTTTTCCTAGTATAACATAGCCCGGTCAAGAGTCAAGTCTGCCCGTCACCGACCCGCGCATCTGCCATTCTCTTAAAGACACTCCGTTTCCGACGTTTCGCCAGGACCATTTTAAAGAGAAACACGGAAACCGACTTGTTTCAGTTCTTCTAAAATCGCGGACCAATCACTTATTATCCGTTTTTCTTCGGCTTTTTTTAGCACCGCCACCGTCCCAATAACCGGTAAAGACAACGCCAGTGCCGCTTGTCTCGCTTTCCAATCATCCAAAATAATCCAGTTGGCAGACCTCTCTATCGCTAACACGATAGCTTCTGATTCCCCAGCACCCAGATGATTCAATTGCAGAGTAGCTACCGCTAAGACATTTTGCACCGTCACACAATCAATCCAATGAGCTTGTCTCACTTCTTGCGAACCCGCACGACCTTTACCTTGTTCTACTACTTCCCGAAAAACCGCCGTGGGTATCAAAATTCGTCCAAAGACTTTAGGTAAAATCTCTAATTGGCCGATTTTACCCAAAGCAATCAGACTGGAAGAATCAGCGATAACTATGTTAGACATCGACTAATCTCTCCATATCGGCAACCAAATCCTCGGCGGTATAACGTATGGGAATTTGCCATCGCCGGTTTAACTCGGCAAATTCCCAATAACTCAACTGACCCAGTTCACACGCCTTTCCCAACGAAATTTGTCCGTGTTCATAGAGAAACAAAGCCACGAGACGACATAATTCGTGACTGACATTCCGTTGCGAGAGTCCTAGTTGAGTGGCCAACCCACTGGGAAACTCAAACCGAATGGTGAGACTGGCCCCAGGATTGTTGATTGGGACGGGGGCTGCCGCTATGACGGCCTCTCTGTTTGCCACTTTATCCATCACTGTTCACCTCACTAAACTAAGTTAGCTGTAAAGAATTTCAATACTATTCCTGTTTTAATTATCTCACACACGCCACTCAAAAGTCAAGTCCGTCCGTTACCGACCTGTATGCTTGCCACAGTCACTCGACGCTAGGACTGACACCAAGCAACGTGGTCTCTCAGAACATTTGACGGTTCGCACCAAGCGCAACAAAGGACTCATTGACCACCACACACACTCACCTCGGCAAATAAATCTGTTGTTTCTCTAGTAACTGCATCGTTTCTGAAGAGGACACGATTAACCCTAATGACTCCGCCTGTTGCAACAGCACCGAGGTTTTCAACACCTTCAAACCCAATTCTAACGCCTCATTGCGGGCCTTCCTATCATCTATCAGCAACAAATCCGCTTGTTTCTCAACGGCCAACTGAATCACACCTTGTTCACCAGGCCCTAACACCCTCTTAAATGCCACTTGAGTCTGTGGTTCAACGACTTGAAGAAAATTTTCCCTCATCGCAACTAAAATCGCCTCTTGTTGAAGAATAAGGCGACTTCGTAGAACCGTTTCTTCAAACACCGCCGTGGGTATATAAACCTGTTGAAATAAATGCTTGAGAATCACCAAGCCGCCAATTCTGGACCAAGCAATCAACGGGCTAGAATTACATACGACTATCATGTTTGATTGGCCCGTCCCAATAATTCCTCTAGCCACATTTGTTCCCGTAAATTTTCCTGGGCCAGTTCCTCTGGGGTGCCATTGATAAAGGAAATTCGCCGCCCCCCTAGAAAATCTATCATAAATTGTTCATACGTTAAACCTAACAATTGCGCCCCTTGCCCCAGAGAAGTATGACCTTTTTGAAATTCTTGGGCCAGAAAATCGGCGTAAACCACTTGTGGCAGTTGTTGAGGAGAGTCATAGTAGGCACTAATTTCATCTGGAATCTCTAGTTGAATGCTTAACATAGTTATTCTACCCCTCAACCCCATACCCACAATTTAACCAATTTCATAACCATATCCCCTAAAATTATACCAGTTGAAACCAAAAATCCCCGAACACGACTATACCTTTTATTCTATAACCCCCCCCATTCAAAAATCAAGTCCGCCCGTTACCGACCTGTATGCCTGCCACCGTCGATCTAACCGGGCCAAATCAACCCTGGCAAACGACAGAATAATTCCAAAACGGTAACGAGTCAACTCCCTCATCAAACTTTAAGACACCCACCAGGAGTTTCAAACGTCACGTTGGACCCCTGGTCGGCGCGGGTTAATGCGACCGTTGACTCTTTAACTTCGACAAATAGGCTTCGATGTCGTCGGGCGACAAACGTGGCAACACGTCCGCCGGCGACAACCCCTGCAACCGTTGGTCGGGCGACAACCCGGTTAATCTTTCCTCGACCGATAACTCCTGGAGAAAGTCTTTCTGGTAATTTTTCACATAATCCTCAACGGTATAAGACATAATCAAATCCTCCAACAGATAACGTTTAAATAACTTGTTAATGACGGAACTCAAGCGCAGTTGTCGCCACTGATAATTCTCTTGACCAAATAACACTTTCTCCGCGTTGGCACTGAATAATTGCCAAAACGCATTGTTAGGTGTCTCGGGAAACTGGCTTAACACCAACACCCGCATCGGATGTGCAAACTCCAATTCATAAACGCCCGCTTGCCGCTGGGTCAACGGGACGCCTTGGACTCCAGGTCCACTCGGGTTAATGCGACCGTTGACTCTTTAACTTCAAATGGGAGTGCCAGCTTGTTTAAGATAGGCACGAATGTTCCCATAGTGCTTGGCAACTTGTCGGTCCCAAGGTTCAACGCGAAGATTGGCTAACAACTGCTGAAGTTGCTACCATCGCGGTTCTTGTAAATGAACAGGACTGGATTCTACTCCGAAACACAATTCGGCATAAACCACTGACGAGATACTAACTTCGTGGACACTTTCAAATTTCTTTTGAAGCGACAACGGCCGGTTTTTTAAGAGGTAAATACATATATTCGTGTCAAGCATGTACATTAGATTGACTCCCGTTCTTGTGGTGGCCCATCTTCACGGTAACTCAAAAAATCGTCACCAAAGACACTTTTCGTATGAAAAAAATCGTCCCACCGAGAAGTCGGCGATAAAATCACTTCCTGTCCTTGTCGGCGAATATAGACTCGGTCACCGTCAAAACGAAATTCATTGGGTAATATCACCGCCTGCTGACTACCCTTCAGAAATAGTTCCGCAGTAAATGTATTCATGGTATTCATTATAATCTCCTCAATATTATGGTGAACGGTGAGTGGTGGAGACTGGAGGTTTCCACTGAAAGACCCAATCCCCAAACACGATAATACTCATCTTAGTCTAACACACCCGGGCAAGAGTCAAGCCCGCCCGTTACCGACCCGCGCACTTGCCACGGTCGGTCTAGCCAGACAGAATAACCCTGGCTAACAATAGAGTAATTCCAATCAACTCTCTCCTCAAACTTTAAGACCCCCGCCAGGAGTTCCAAGCCTCGCACAAAGCTACGCTTTGGACTCCTGGTTGGTATTGGTGCTGGTTAATGCGACCGTTGACTCTTTAACTTCGACAAATAGGCTTCGATTTCGTCGGGCGAGAGCCCTTGCAATCGTTGGTCAGGCGACAGGCGTTGCAACATTTCCTTGGGCGAAAAACGTTGCAACACCTCGTCGGGCGAAAAACGTTGCAACACCTCATCGGGCGACAAATCTGCTAACCTCTCCTCGACGGTTAAGCTCTGGATAAAGTTTTGCCGATACTCTTTCATGTAATCCGCCATGGTGTAAGACATAATACCCTCCAATTTATAGTGTTTAAATAATTCGTCGATAACGGAACTCCAATCGGGCTGTTGCCAATCATAATTCTTTTGACCATATAACACTTTCTCCGCGTTGGCACTGAATAATTGCCAAAACGCATTATTGGGTGTCTCGGGAAACTGGCTTAACACCAACACCCGCATCGGATGTGCAAACTCCAACTCATAAACGCCCGCTTGACGCTTGGTCAACAATTTCTCCAAGTTGGCCGGATAACGGGTACTCGCGGCATAGAGACGAAACTCCTCTTCAGGTCGTAAATGATTGAGATTAGGACTCACCAATTTGCGATACGCAATGTAATATCCTACCAATTCTTTCAAAGCCCATTTATCGAGAGTTTCTTGATGCGATTTATAGGTCAGTAAATTGTACTTGGCCAAGTTATCTAAGCCATCTGGAAGTGGTGTCACTGGCGGACCTTCAGTTTGTTCCACAATCACCACATCTAAAAATTGTTGTTGTATCGACACATCCTTTTCCAATTCCACTTGGTAATTGGAATTGGTAAAGAGGTCGGTTAGGGCCAGGCCAAAAATACGGTGCCAATCTATCATGAGAAATTCCTGCGAATTCGGTTAACGAGAAAACTGGAGTGGCGTTCTTCCCAGAGTTGCCAAGCGACGCTGGGAACGCTTTACTACAGTCGTGGTCCAACTCATCAACACTAACAACTGAACAAATTTCATAACAATTCCCCTTAATTATGTAAGTTGAAAGAAAAAATCCCCAAACGCGATATAGTAATATCCTTATCCAGTTGTCCCATAATGAGTTTGGCCAGCCAGTAGGGATAACACCCCTTCGAGGGGTGTTATCCCTCAAACTTTAAGTACAACGGTGGGTGAATATTACTATAATAAGTACTGAAGCATAAATTCTGCGGTATTTTCCCTCACCCACCGACCCCTCTCCCAGAGGGCGAGGGGCGAAAGAAAATACGAGAAAATTTCTGCCTCAGTACTTACTCATATTAGTATAACACACCCCAGTCCAGAGTCAAGCCTGCCTGTTACCGACCAACGCACCTACCTCCCTCTTAAAGAACTCCAGTTTCTGACGTTTCGCCATAACCATATCAGTTTAAAGAGAAACACAGCATTTGAGCAGACATAATGAGGGAGACCTCGTGGTTATCTTAAAAAATGGATAATGATTAGGTTCGCATAGATTTGAAGCGAAGACCACTTGAGCGAGTACAACGAATTTAAGTAGGTGTAAGTTGGAGTTCGCTCACGCTCACGCCAACCTACATTAACCGCTTAAAGTTGGTCTGGGTCGATACCCAAGGCTCGCAACTTGGCGGCTAGTTGCTCGGCGCGTTGTCGTTCTTGCGTAATCTGTTGTTCCGCTCGTTTGGCCCGTTGTTCGGCCCGTTGGGTTTTTTCATCTTTGGTAGGAATCCAATTGTCAGCGGCATCATACCAACGTAGCCACTGACGTTCTTCACCCTCATAAACACCGTTCC
>DZAL01000269.1 GCA_022729575.1 Thiomargarita sp. | reverse complement strand
GAGTTCAGGACTCAAACCTGACAGGTCTGCCAGACCTGTCAGGTTTAATTTGAATTCCTACCCATTCACCAAACATTTCTGCAACTTCTGCACCGAGACCGGATAAGCGGTTTTCAATTCTTGGGCAAATAGCGAGACGCGCAATTCTTCTTGCTAAGTGGTGAGGGCTAATTGATTAACTATTTAAATTACGTAATATTTCGTGCCAAATTTGGTGCTAAACCATAGATTTCGAACCCCCTTATCTTAAGGAAATACCACTATGTCACTCAAAACCCAAATGTCACTCAAAACCCAACTGGTTCAAACACTTGAGAGATTTGATGAAGTTGAATTGCGGCAAATTGCCGAATATATGGCTTTTTTAAGATTTCGTACCCGTTTACAATTAATACCTTCCCCAGAAACGACTTCTCTGGCAACGCTTTATGCCCAATTTGCCCAAGAAGACCGGGACTTAGCCGAAGCTGGGTTAGGAGAATACGCCACTACTTTGTGCGGCGAGGACAAACTATGATAGTTAACCGCGGTGACATTTGGTTAGCCGACCTTAACCCAACCCGTGGTTCGGAACAAGCCGGCTTCAGACCCGTAATTATTTTCCAACATGATATGCTCAATCAATTCACGACCACCTTGCTAACCATTCCACTGACTGGCAATCTACGTCGTGCCCTCCTACCTTCTTGTGTATTGATGGCTCAAGGTGAAGGTGGTTTGAGTAACGAGTCAGTAGCGTTATGTCATCAATTACGAGCCTTAGACACGACTACAACAAAAACTGGGGACCGTGAGTTCACAAACGTTAGTCTCGATTGAAAGTTGTATGTTGTTTACTTTGGGAATAGTTATGTAAGTTATATTTCACCTAGTTACCACACTCCGCGTGGTAATGCGGTCGGAACGCTCTGCGTCCCCCCGTCGTGTAGCCCGCGTAGGTTGGACTGAGCGAACAGTCCCCAACTCATCTCCAACGCCGAATGTATCCGAATTGGAGTGGAGGCTTTAGCCGGTGAGGGGGGAGCCGTTAGCTTGGTAGTGTACTGGTTTTCATCGGCTGAAGCCTCTAGTCCAAGGGTACGTTATTAGCTTTCCTAAACCTCGAAGGTTTAGGAAAGCTGGCTTTACCGCGAATTTAGGACTGCCAGTCCTAGTCCTCGACTAGATTCTCACCCAAAATTCAAGACTCAAACCTGACAGGTCTGCCAGACCTGTTAGGTTTAATTTGAATCCCTACCCATTCACCAAACCTTTCTGCAACTTCTGCACCGAGACCGGATAAGCGGTTTTCAATTCTTGGGCGAACAGCGAGACGCGCAATTCTTCTAACCTCCAGCGTCATTCCAGAAACTCCTCTGGGGGAGAAGTTAGCGTTTAGCGGCGTTGCCAATGGGCTTCCCATAAGGGGGCCAGTTGCGCGGCTTTTTGGGCGTCTTTATGCGGGTCGTAGTCGAGTCGTTCCAATCGCAATTTGACCGCTTTCAAGTAGCGTGGTAGGTGTTTCAGTTGGGGTAATGGGAGGTCTCGAAGGAAACCTTCATAAACCAAACATTTCAGATGTTGTTTGATTTCTGGTACCGTGGTGGTACGAGTGGCAAATTTATGCAGTTGTGGAGTCAAGGTGTGATACTCCTCCAAGACTTTTTCCAAGGAGGATACATACTCGTTGGCTACCGTCATTAAACGTTGTTTGCCGTCAGTTAATCGTTGTTCAAAGTCCGCTTGTTTGGTTGGTAACGGCTCGGCTAAAAAAAAATGTTCTCGTTCCAAACCACTGCCCGTGGCCACTTCCCGACGACATTCGGTGCTGGCATGACTCCCCCATTGCTGCTGCAATTTCACTAAATCGCGTCCCATCGTGAGAAATTGATTGTGGGTATCGAGCAACCGAAAGTTCATTAACAAGTGTGAAGGGAGACTGGTCAGCTCCCAGGAATCAGTGGGTAGCGGCTTGCCTAACCGACGTTGACAAAACACGGCTAAAGCCTCGTATAACGAATGTTTATGGGCTTCTAAAAAACTACCCCCTTCACGAAAAGTGACGGTAGGTAATTTTAAAGTTTCCATCGCTTCATGTGCTACATCTGGGACCGGGACAAAGGCTTTTCGCAAAGTTTTGGGCAAACTGCGTAATAACTCGGTCAATTTCTCTTCTAGCAAGCCAGGCACTAGCCATTCAAAGGCGTGAGGAGATAATTGATTTAACAAAGCCAAGGGAATATCGACGGTGATACCATCGAGTTAAAGAAATATTTGGGGATTTATTGCTGTGACAAGAGTTCCAAGGAACGGCACAGGAATAGGTAAATTTAAAGAGCAGTTTAAAAAAGACGTAGGCAGAGAACTTAAATTTCAGACTAGAGAGTGTATTCATAAGGTTTGAAAACTAGACCTTACGCTAAAGTGTCAAAACATGCCGGTTTCGGGAATTTCGCCTCGCTTCTTCCAGAAATAGCATCGTCAACTCATACCACCCGCATTTTCAGGACTACCCAATTAGGGACCACCAATAAATAGATGGTCCAGGTTAGTAACTGACACTAAGTTAATGGCAGTGAGGCACCGCATGGTAATGCCGCTGGGACCGATTCTGAAACCTCAAGCGAAACTTCAACCAGGAGAAACTTCAACCAGTACAATTTCAAAGAAGCTCTACCAGAGAAACCATAATGAATAGTTCATTACTCGATTTATACGTTGATTATCTAATCACTCACCTTACGCACTTGGTAAATTTCGTAGGTTGAAGTGAGCGTTGACGCTCACTCTAACCTACAACTACTAAGGAAGAGTCGGGGGATACTTTATGTCGTTTGCCTAATAGCGTGGGAAACTCGATCCCAAAATAAAATTCGTACCATAATCGCTTGTCGAGCCGCTTCTTCCGCCTCTTTTACCTGTTTTTCTACTCCTCCACACAATTCGTTTAATAACTGCAACGAATAGGGCGCGTGAAAATCTTCATCTAAGTGAATATGTCGATTGAGATAATAGTGAAACACCGGTGCTTGTATTGGCGTAATGGTCATTTTGGCTAAAAAGGCGCGAAACATATTAGGTATGACGTGCTCACGTCCAATGGCCAACGCCGCCGCCACTACATGAGGTTTATCCGTGGCGATGAAATCAAACGTCGCCTGGGTAAAAATTCGCGCCGGCTCTGGAATTAATCCGCTATGTAAGGCGCGGTCAATGCCTTCAGTTTGAACTATCGCTAAAAAATCCAAGGCGGGTTGAGGATTACCGCCAATTTCGCGCATAGCTTGACCATATAATTCAAAATGACTGGTATAGACTCCCGTCACCCCAGCGAGTCCTTCATCTGATTCTTCTTCTAACACCAATGAATTGATAAAGCGTCGCGCCATTGGAGAATGGCAAGGTAGCCATGGAATTTGAGTAGGTGCAATTTGGCTTTGCAAATATTTTACCAGCGACATAAAATCCCAGACCGAAAAGATATGGTGGGCCATAAAACGGCGTAAGTCTTCTAAAGTCTTGAGTGCGTCGTATATTGGGTGATGGTGGAGTTTATCTTGTAAATCCTTAACCACTTCTAGGTTAAACTGTGATGACATTTCTTTTATTTCCTCGGTAAAAAACTTCACACAGGACTGACGTGTTTTTGGAGTCCGGAATTTATTCCGTTGAAATCCGGCATTCAGCCAGCCTCAAACGGAATCAATTCCGTACTTCAACGGCTATAAGGACTATCATTATTTCGTTATTTCCCAGGGCGCGATTGGTCCTTCAATCACCTTAAACAAAGGATGAGTTTCAGGGAAGTGAATCGTTTGCAATGGTGTTAAAGCCGCCACGTCTCGGTGTTGTAGTTTAGCTTGCAAGTGATTAAATTCATAGATAATTTGGCCGGTGGTGACCGGGATTTTGATACTAATTCGTCCTGTGGCAATTTTAGAAGAGTCGAATTGGTAATTTCTACGAGAGGCTTCGCGTTGAATGGCGACCAGGTAAGTGGCTATAGTGGCCACTGGATTCGAAGTCGACCAGAAGCGAGTTAATTGAGGATGATGCCGATAGCCTTTGGTGCGTCCTTGCAACACGGTTTGGGCCAGCAGAGCCTCTCGCCACCAGGCTACGAGACCTTTACTATCTAAGTATTCTGGGTGAAGTGACCAGAGTCGCATAAGATCTGCCAAAAATTGGTTAACCAGAGTGGTCAAGTTTACGAAAATTGGAAAATATTTATCTTACAATCCCTCGAGTGGACTGCTGTAAAAACGTAATCAAGTTATCTACCTCTGGACACTCGGTCACTAACGGTGTTAAACTCTCAATCGCTTGCTCTATCGTGAGATTTTGTTTATAAATAATTTTGTAGGCTTGATGGAGAATACGAATCGCTTCCGCCGTAAAACCGCTGCGTTTTAGTCCTTCTTTATTGATACCATAAGCCTCCGCATGATTGCCCCAGACGGTGACAAAGGGGGGGACATCTTTAACGATGACGGAGCCGGCACCGGCAAAACTGTTGATTCCTAACCAACAAAATTGATGGATCAGGCTGAAGCCGCCCAAGGTCACATAATCATCCACGCGAACATGTCCGGCTAACGAAGCACCGTTGGCAAAGACAGTATGATTACCCACTTGGCAATCATGCGCAAAATGGGTGTAAGCCATAATCCAATTATCGTTACCAATTCTAGTTACTCCACCTCCTTGTACGGTGCCACGATTCATCGTGCAATACTCACGAATCAAATTGCGGTCACCAATTTCCATACTGGTATTTAACTCTCCCCCATATTTTTTATCCTGGGGGTCTTCTCCTAAAGAGGCAAATTGATAAATTTTATTCTCACACCCAATCCGCGTTGGACCTTTAATGACTACATGCGGACCGATTTTGGTACCGGGACCAATTTGCACTTTGGCTCCAATAATTGAGTATGGACCTACTTCGACTGAGCTGTCTAATTCAGCTTGGGGGTCAATAATGGCAGTAGCATGAATCAAGTGTCAAGCTCCCTCTTCATACACATTAATTGAGCGCTGGCAACTATCTTACCGTCCACCTTAGAAGTTGCCTCATAGATCCACACGCCGCGCAAAATCCGCATAATCTTGACTTCAATGACCAATTGGTCACCTGGTTCAACGGGTTGTTTAAAACGGGCGTTGTCAACCCCAACCAGGTAATATAAGGCACCTTTATCCGGTTGCACTTGACTAGATTTAAACGCTAATACGCCCGTAGCTTGCGCCATGGCTTCAAGAATCAATACTCCTGGCATGATCGGACGATGCGGAAAGTGACCTTGAAAAAAAGGTTCGTTGTAGGTAACATTTTTAATCGCTACTAGGGATTCTCCCAATTTGCATTCCAATACCCGATCTATTAACAGAAACGGGTAACGATGTGGAAGATATTGAAAAATCTGGTGAATATCCATTTTATCCATAATCTGATTTATTTGTAAGCGTGGCGCCGACAATCCTTTAAGTAGGTAAGAAAGTAGTGTAGAAAAAAATACAGCATGAGCACCGCCGGTGATTATTGGTTGAGATTTAACAACTGCTCTAAGGATTGTAGGCGATGGGCGATCTCATCTAGTTGTTTAAATCGATGATAGTTACGTTGCCAACGACGTGATAGTTGTAACGGGGTGCCTGAAGAATAGAGTCCTGGTTCCAAAATAGATTGCAGAATGACGGAGCCACCGGTAATATGAACGTAGTCTGCCAATTCGATATGACCCACAATGCCTACACCTCCTCCAATCATGCAGTGACGGCCAATCCTGGTGCTACCAGCAATTCCTACACAACCGGCAATAGCGGTATGCTCACCAATTTCGACATTATGACCGATTTGAATTTGGTTATCTAGTTTAACGCCGCGACCTATCACAGTATCTCCTAACGAACCTTTATCAATGGTAGTATTGGCACCAATTTCTACTTCATCACCAATGATGACTCCGCCTAAATGTGGCACTTTAATCCAAATACCGTTATCATTAGCGAGTCCAAACCCGTCCGCACCAACGACTGCTCCAGGATGAATCAAGACTCGTTGGCCCAATCGAGTCCCGCGACACAACATAACCTGAGCACGCAACTGACAACCTTCAGCGATAGTCACTCCGCTTTCAATAACACACCCAGGCCCTATCGTAACCTCTTTTTCGATAATTACTCCTGCTTCAATCACGGCTTGTGGACCTATTGACACCGTGGAATCTATCTTGGTAGCGGGACTGACCCAGGCGGTTAGATGAATGCCGGGCGTTTTGAGAAGAGCCGGCTCAAATAGCGCCGCGGCCCTAGCATAACCTAAATAAGGGTTGTCCAGGAGCAACGTGGGCACCGGGCAGAGGTGTTGGTCTTTAGACGCAATAATCACCGCTGCGGCTTGTGTTTGTGCCAACTCTTTATGATAGAGGCCGTTAGAAAAAAAACTAACTTCTTGTCTATTCGCACGAGTTAAAGTGGAGATGCCTACAATCGGCAAATCTGGAGATGCTCCTTTGAGTTGGGCCCCAATTTTCGTCGCCAATTCTGCAAGGCTGATCATCTGAAATATATGGATAGTAGGTAATTCAATATTGGTTCAAGAGTTCCAGATTTGACAACTTTTTGAAAGTGGTCAAATCTAAATTCCGCTTCCAGATTTGACAACTTTTCGAAAGTGGTCAAATCTAAATTCCGCTTCCAGATTTGACAACTTTTTGAAAGTTGTCAAATCTAAAGTGCTAGTTAACGGCCACTACCCGCTGGTTGGTTGAGACGCTGTAACACTTGGTCGGTAATATCCACCCGGCCACTCGCCCACACTACGCCTTCACTGAGAATGAAATCGTAATTTTGTTCTTTAGCAATGGCTTGAATCACTTCAAGAATTCGCTTTTGTAATTTTTCTAATTCTTCGTTACGACGAATGTTGTAATCCTCCCGAAATTCGTCTTCTTGACGTTTTAACTCACGTTTTTTATCTCTGCTATCGCGTGCGACATTGTTGCTTTCAGTTTCGCCCATAATGTTGCCATCTTTGGCCAACCGCTCGTCCAATTTTTTAATTTCTTGGCGAGCACTGACGAGACGACGTTGTCGCGGCGCAAATTCTTGTTCTAACCGCTTATTTGCGGCTTCTACTTGAGGTGCGGTTTCCATCAATTTAATGGAGTTCACAAAACCGATTTTAAGTTCGGTGCCTGCTATCGTGTTGGTGGGTAACATTAAGATGCAGCAAAGCCAATATAAGTAAAAGTAACGTTGGTTCAAAGAAACCTCCTGAGATGGTTTGGATTATTAAAATTTACGGCCCTCACCGCTTGCTCTTCTCTCAGAGGAAAAGGGTGTGGGCATGAACTTACTTAAAAATTCACCTTACGCAAAGTGTCAAACAGGCCCGAAGTTGGAGTCCGGAATTTATTCCGTCCTCAGTCATGGCACGGAATAAATTCCGGACTCCAACGGCACGGAATAAATTCCGGACTCCAAC
>DZAL01000268.1 GCA_022729575.1 Thiomargarita sp. | reverse complement strand
GAAAGAATACGATAATATTACCTCGTGCCTTAGTGATCCCTAGTCGCATCGCGGCGCCACGGCCGGTTTCGGTCTCCAGAGTATAAACACGTAGCCATTGGTATTCACGAGCTATCTCTAACGTACCGTCGGTGGAGCCACCATCTATTAAAATCACTTCTTTATCCAAATCCAGAGTTGTAAAATCTAATGAACCGACTTGGTTTAAAACTCTTTGCACCGTGCGAGATTCATTTAAAACTGGAATGATAATAGAAATAGAACGTTTGACTGACTTGAGTTTGATTTTAATAACTTCACAAACTATTCCTAATACTTCATCCACAATTTGCCCACCCGCATGATGTCCTGCATATAATTCCCAATCGGCTTTTTTTACAGAAATGTTTTCTAGGTCAAAAGAATCCATTTCAATAGGAATATAACTCCCCCCAGCATTCTGACGATTAATGTCACTGTAATCCGGTTCCTGTACAAACAATTGGGTAATAAGTTGAGACAACTTTAACGATATTGAACCTTTGCGATTCATATAATACCGGAAATTTTTGAGCAGTCCAGCAACAGTCTCATTTTGGATGTCATTATCATGAACAATATTACCAATAAAAATCTTTTCGGCTTTGGTATTCCCAGCTACCGCTTCTGCGGTACCGTCGGTAAGATAAGACGGAAATAATGAAGAATGTTGCGTGCCAGGACCATAGATAATTAAATCAGCAGTGGCTATGGCTTTAATCGCTTCAAGGTTAGGTTGCGGAATATATGAATGAGAACGTAGAAAGTCAAGTTTTTGTTCTACAGGAAGTAGTTCAAATTTAGCCAATTCATTGGATGAAAGATAGTTTTCCAATAGAAAAATCTCTTGCATTGCTATATTGTCCTGTTGTGGCATGACAATACTAGCCTCATCTGGCAGAAATACCCCATTTTTCTTCAGAGCAACTAATACATAATTTTTGCCATCAGTAATATTCAGCACGGAACTCGGTATTTCACAAAATTGTGAGAAAACGGAAACCGTCTGATTAAAATTTTGCTGAGTGATAAGATAACAGCCCGCAAATAAAAGATTGCCGATCGAACAGTCTCCATAGTCAAAGACTACACCTTCCGCTAATTTAGCCTCCTCATAAGCCAAAAATATACGACAATATTCACTCAACAAAGTTGCCTGCCGTATAGATAAATCCGCATAAAAACTGGTTAAGTGGCTATCACCGAGGTTACTGCTCATGGTTACCATTGGGCGAAGGTTACTCAATGCGGAGTCACGGTCAGTACCTATCGGTAAACGATAATCCAAGAAAGATTTTAGCGAACGCTGACATTGTTCCGTTCCTGAGTGGGCATTAATGTGCTAATATTTTTTCTAACATCTGAAGGGCCTAACATGCCAGGAATAAAGGTCCGTAACCGTCCTGTTGATAAACCATCATCATAGGTATTGACAACGACGGTCAGATTTATCTGCGGATGTTCTGCTAAGGTCGATGCTATAGAAGAAGCACCTCTGCCACCGCTGAAGAGGACAATATTCAATCTTTTATCTGGTCTGGGAGATTTCATAGTAATGTGTCTTTTGGTTGCCCGCCAAAATCCCGACGATGGGAATGGTGGACAACCAATAGACGTTGTTCACCCTCCTTATATCTCGACGTGATCGAGAGACGGGTAAATTTTTAGTAAAGTAGCCTGTGTGGTGACAACAAACCAATGGGGAATGTTATCTCACCTTACATGGGCCCAGACACTTCCTCCGCAGGCACTGACACCATTACTTTTCTTTTTTGCATAGGCAAAGAAGCGATAGGGTTGGTGGTATTACTCCGTTCTTGGGCTTTTAAATCCTCCAGCATAGCTTGCCAATCATAATTGAACTGTTTGGCATACTCTTGTCGAATTTGGTGTAACTCTTCAATAATCGGGTCTTTCCACATGATTATTCTCCCATAAGGACTTCTGGTGTACAAAGCATCGGCATATTATAGCCAGTTTGGTAGATGATTTGGGCGATTTTCTTTTGTCTCTCAGCATTAGCAATATGCCTACAATTCCAAGACAGCAGATAATCCATTTCATAAAGTATAGCGACGGAGATATGTAGGGCATCCGCATGAGATTCTTTGGGTAGCGCATGTCGATTCACAATCGTATCAGCTAATTCAAAAGCCTGGTCATTCAAAGGTAGCACGGCAATGCCCCGTAGCGCTGTAGCGCTGTCAAGCGTTTTTCAGCCGCTTGTGGATCTCCACGACAGGCTTCCCGGATGACTAATTGTGAGGTATACAATTCAAACTCCAGACGACGTTCTTCTGTGGCTGGGGCAACCTGGTACAACTAGATGGGAATCTTACTATAAACTCTCCGGTAGATTTCCCGACACCAATCCCTTCTTGCTTGGCAATAGCAAGAACTTTAAATAATTCCTTTGTGGAAAACAAAAACAATCCACAGTCGTTCTCACCAAATTCAGTATGAATTTCGTTTTCTCGATGTTGCAATACAGTAGTGATTTTACCGGTGACATCCCGTTCAAAATGGATGTAGGCGTTTTTCTTAATAACGGTAGGTAGGGTCAAAACCACATTACTTCGTGCCTGATGTTCAGCCGCACAAGCCAAAACGGTAGCAGGTTGTAAAGCCACCTGATCTCCCCAAATAACCAGAGTATAAGGAGTTTTTATCATGGTGGTGGTCAACAACACCGCATCTCCCATTCCAGTAGGATATTCTTGAATAACCACCGAATATGTTTCTCCTAACCGTGTCTTTAGTAAAGGTTCCACCACGGCCTGACCTGACGGTGATAACACAAAGATAAAATGTTCACACACCGGTCGAAGAATATCTAGTAACCAATCTAAGATTGGTCGTTCCAACACAGGATACAGAATTTTAGGTAAAGATACCCCCAACCGTGAACCTTTTCCCGCAGCGGGTATCACCGCCGTCCATTGGGAACGGTCAACGGTTTGACTAGACCGCGATGACAATTCAATAATCTGTGCCATTCGTGGATGTATTCTTACTAAGGAAGTAATGTGAGAGAGTAATTTGCATATTATCAGTCTTATCAGTGAAGATTTGGGTGGTCTTAAAACTTTGGTAGTGATGCCATCTGGGTGATAGTGTCACTCAGATTGCATCACTACCAAAAATCCGAGGGAAACTCATCACCAATGCCACCCCCTCGCTTCGAAGGAATGACATGTGTCATCATGGCCACACCGACCATTCAAAGTTGCCGTTGACTTTCAACAAACAAGTAGTTAATCGCGGCGAATAACTCCTCCAGATTTTCAATCTGATAACCACTTAAATTTTTAGTGAAAAGCCCCGGTTGCAATTTAGCAAATTCCCAACGTTCGGCATTGGTTACCACCCCAAATAGCGTTTGCTCCGGGCGATTATTCAGTTTCTGGATGGCGACCAATTCAGCGGCACATTGTCCCCAGCCTTCGCTAAAATTATCTTTTTTCGCTTCTACTACAATGAAATAGGGTTGTTCAAAGATGATTTTACCCAAGGGTGAACGTTTGGCTATCATGTAGTCAGGTATTCCTGACCAGTCGTCGCTTTCCTCAAGTGCCAGATGACTCCACAACATGAAATGAGTCTTATACGCTTTCCAAATTTCTCGCAGAATCGGATAAATTAGATTCTCACACAAAGCATACTCAGAACTATCAACGACGAGTTCCGTCAAATTAAACTGCAATTCAGCCCGTAAATAATCACTGATTTCAAATGATTGAGGTTGAATAAAATTTTGTTCTTGATAAGTCAGGTGAAAAGTTTGCAACACCTTACCCAAGGTTTTGTAACTGGTAAAAGACATAAAAGAAGTATCCGCTAATTAAATTACTTAACTACCCGGTGTGCAACATCGTTTTGAATGTGTCAAGCTAGACCGTGTAGGGTGGGCAAGTGTTTATTTGCCCACCTCTTCAGCAGAGTGGTGGGCAACGATAAACCTGTGGCCCACCCTACCTGACTACCTGACTACCTGACTGACAAGTCTTTAAAACCTGTCAGGTCTGGCGGGCAGTCAGTCAGGTCCTCGTATGTCGTCGCACCAAACTCCTCCAAATGTTCTATGACGGCAATGACACCCGTTTGTGATAAAAGTTCTTCGCGTTCATGTGTGCCTGTCATGGCTATCACGTCAATTCCCGCTGAATAAGCGGAACGGATTCCGTTCATAGAATCCTCCACCACTATCACGTCTGGTGGTCTCAAAGACAAAACTTTCAACACTTTAAGATAAATTTCTGGGGACGGTTTAGCACAAATAACATCTTCACCAGATAAAGCTACTTCAAAAAATTTAGCCGTGTGACTTACCTCAAAAAAGAGTTGCAAATTACCTTTAGACGAGGAACTGGCCAGGGCCAGACGATAATGTTTAGCTAGGTTTGACAAAACACTATAGTGACTGTTTGGAAACGGCGGATTTAATCTAATTAATTGATTTGCCTTAGTTTGTTTAGCAACGCTCAATTGCTCCAGTTGGTCTGCGGTTACCTCTAGGTTAGCAGAGTTAAACAGTGCTTTTATAACTTCTTTAGTGCGTCGTCCCGCCATACTTCTATAGTCTGGCAGGGAAATCCCCAACGGTTCTAACACTTGGCTATAAGCCGCTTGATGAATAGAGTTAGTATGCCAAAGTACTCCATCCATGTCAAAAATAATCGCCTGAACATCCTTTAGTAGAATCATATCTTATTTATTCACCTTACGCATGACCACCCCCACCTTGGTAAGGAGGGGAGTTAACTCGCAGGGGATATTCCCCGCCTTAGCAAGGAGGGGCTAGGGGTGGTTTGCGTAAGGCGAGTTATTTACTTCTTTCTAGCAACCAATAACGATTGTCCAACATTATAAGTCATCGGCAATTTGTCCATTTTCAGCAACTTGACAAAATCAACCACTGGACCAAACACCTTGAAATTGACTGCCGCCCGCTGTAACACATAACCAAACTCAAGAGTTTGCCAGTGTGAACGAATTTCAATCACTTCAAAACCATATTTACCAAGAAAATTGGTAATCGTTTGGGGGGTAAAGTAAATAAGATGAACGCTCAAGAAAAATGGCCAGTTATTCCCCAATAACTTACGTGCCAAACTATTATAATCAGGATAATTTACAATAAAAATACCCTCATCTTTAAGCAGATGATGTACTTTTTCCACAATTTGACCAGGATTAGTGAGATGTTCAATCACATCCCATAAAGTTATTATATCAAAACTATTCTCACGAAAGTCTTGCGCAAGTAAAGTCCCGGTCCGAATATCAAGGCCATACAAATTACGCGCTTGTTCTGCTAACCAAACGCTGGGTTCCACACCAACTACCTTGAATCCACAATCTGATGCCGCTTTTGGAAAAGCCCCACCCGCACATCCAATATCCAGAGTGACTAATCTTCCATCCGTCTTTAAAGAAAAGCGGTGAATAAGACGGTTTAGAATACGCTTAAACGTCTTTATTCTTTGTGAATTTTGTTGGATAAAAGTGGGGTCGACGGCCCTAGAATAAGATTCTAGGATAAATTCTGCCTTTATTCTGGGGTTTAAGTAAACGAGAGAACATTCTCTACATTTCACCAATTGGTCAAACAACCCCCGGTCACTGGAAGCCGAGTAGATTTTAACTATATTATCATGAGTCAATCCTATCGGATAGTTTGAAGGCTTCATCACCGTAAAGCAGTTGGCCCCGCATAAGGGGCAGGCGAGAGTTTCAGTTAATTCCGTTGACAAATTTGTCTCCATCAGGTCATTAAAAATAGCTATAAAGATTGTCGGGAGTGGGTTAGCGACCAAGAAAAATAGAATGGTGTTTTTACACATACTAAATGAATTTTCACTGCTAGTCAACTTTATAGTAAAATTCATATAAAATTGTACCTTTCCTCTGGAGCGCAATAAGGATTATTGCGCCTGGCGGCGCTATGCTGCGCAATAATTCTTATGGCGCTCCAGAGGAAATAGTACAGGTTCAGATGAATTTCACTATAACTGGCAACGGCCATACTAAAGCTACCCTATTTAAGGATATTTTTTGTAGAGGTTGACAGGACTATCTAGGAAAAATATGGTAATATTTCTACCCATCGGTCCCTCAATGACTCTTGGTTTGAACCATGATTTTCCGAAAATCATGCTTATCCTCCTAAAAATCCTGATTCAGACCTAATTACACGGATTAACTATGACTACTTTTCCAACCCCTAAAACTGCTTTAATTTGTGGCATCTCTGGTCAAGACGGTGCTTATCTGGCACAATTGCTGTTGAATAAAGGTTACACTGTTTGTGGTACGTCAAGAGATGCACAAATGGCCAACTTTGATAATTTAATCAGACTAGGTATTCACCCCCAAGTGAAACTATCCTCAATGGCACTCAATGATTTTCGTAGCGTTTTACAAGTCCTCAAAAAAGTGCAACCCGATGAAATTTATAATCTAGCTGGGCAAACTTCAGTAGGGTTATCGTTTGAACAACCCGTGGAAAGTATTGAAAGTATCACGTTAGGGACGTTAAACTTGTTGGAAGCGATACGTTTCATGGGAGGTCACATTAAATTGTTCAATGCTGGTTCGATCGAATGTTTTGGGGATACTGGCAATCAAATCGCCGATGAAAATACTTCTTTTCGTCCGCGAAGCCCTTACGCGGTAGCAAAAGCCGCAGCATTTTGGGAGGTGGCAAATTATCGGGAAGCCTATAATTTATTTGCTTGTTCGGCGATTTTAGGTAATCATGATTCACCGTTACGCCCCAGACGCTTTGTTACTCAAAAAATTGTGATGGTGGCGAGTCAAATTGCCCAGGGGAATGCGGATAAGTTATACTTGGGGAATGTGTCGATTCAACGGGATTGGGGTTGGGCACCGGAATATGTGGAAGCTATGTATTTGATGTTACAACAAACCATACCAGAAGATTTTCTAATTGCCACCGGTGAAACTCATCCCTTGGAAGAATTTATCGCGCAAGTATTTTGTTGCTTAAATTTGAATTATCAAGATTATATCGTCACGGACCAGACTTTATTTCGTCCCACCGATATAGCTATCAGTCGGGTCAATCCGCAGAAAGCTAATTTGAAGTTGGGTTGGCAAGCCAAGTACAAAATGACCGCGGTGGCACAGATGATGGTGGAAGCAGCGTGGAATCGGGAGTGATTGGTTTTTGGTTGCCCCAATTCAGGTAGTCCCTCCAAGATAATGGAGGTCTTGATAATCCATGCCAACTGCTGGCGAGATTGACTCCCAGTGGCTGGATTTTCTAAATTTGGCAGGGTGCTAGGTTTCCTAAGCCTTCGAGGCGGCGGCAAACCTTCACGGCCATTAAGTTAGCAGTTTCACTCTCCCCTCCTTACTAAGGAGGGGCTGGGGGGGGTTCTGAACTCATTGAATAACCGGCTTATTTTCAACCACCCCCCTAACCCCCTC
>DZAL01000068.1 GCA_022729575.1 Thiomargarita sp. | reverse complement strand
TATTTCAATACAAATAATCTTTTAATAGTACAATTGTACATGAATATTACTATATAAGTACTGAAGTAAAAATTTTCCTCATTCCCACGCTGGCGCGTCACTGCCATTAAGTTAAGCCGCGTTGGAGTCCAAATCTTCAGATTTGGACGAGATTGGTTAAGGTAAGACGGCGTTGCCAAAGCTGAAGCTTTGGACTCCAACGCCGTAACTTGAGCTTAACTTAATGGCATTGACGCTGGCGCGTGGGAACGAGAAATCTGATTATTAATGCGGTTTTGCCTCTTCTACGTGGTGACGACGAGTTTAAATAAATATGACACAACCTCCACCTAATTCTCAGTTTGACCGTTATGCGGTTATGGGTAATCCGATTGCTCACAGTAAATCACCACTTATCCATCAGGCGTTTGCTCAACAAACTGGACAACCATTGCATTATGAAGCGTTATTAGTGAGTAAAGAAATCGGCGAATTTGCTAAAGCGGTGCAAACCTTTCAAGACCAAGGCGGTAAAGGTTTAAATATCACCATTCCGTTTAAATCTCGGGCCTGGGAATTGGCCGATCATTGTGGTCAACGGGTCCAACGGGCCGGGGCCGTGAATACTTTATGGTTTGATGAGCAAGGACAACGAATAGGAGATAATACGGATGGTCTTGGGTTGACCACTGACCTCCTAAAAAATCACGCCGCCCAGATTCAAGGGCAACGTTTATTAATTCTAGGTGCTGGCGGTGCCGTGCGCGGGGTGTTGGAACCGCTACTGATTGAGCAACCGGCGTTATGTGTGATTGCCAATCGCACCGTGTCTAAGGCGCAAGAATTGGCAGAATTATTTGGTTCATTTGGAGCCGTCTCTGCTTGTGGATACGAGGCGCTAGCGGGTCAACAGTTTGATTTAATTATTAATGGTACGGCTGCCAGTTTACAAGGTGAATTACCGCCATTACCTAATAATTTATTTGCCAACGGTGGTTGGGCTTATGATATGATGTATGGTAGCGGCTTAACGTTGTTTCTGCAATGGGCCATCCATCAAGGTACCGCGCGGGCTTTAGATGGTTTAGGGATGTTGGTAGAGCAGGCGGCGGCCACGTTTTATTTATGGCGTGGGGTGAAACCAGAGACGCAATCCGTGATTCAACAATTACGACAACAATTACGCAGTCCGCCGCGGCAACCGAGGTTCTCGGCTCATCTTCCCACAGAAGTCAATGGACCGAGGTTACCAGAGCCAACTCGTTATGGTGATTGGGAGAAAAACGGCCGGTGTATTGATTTTTAGGTATGGTGTAATTAACTCACCACCACCCCCAACCCCTCCTTAGCAAGGAGGGGAGAAAGAGGAACCGCACCACCATCCCCAACCCCTCTTTAGCAAGGAGGGGAGAAAGAGGAACCGCACCACCATCCCCAACCCCTCCTTGATAAGCTACTCTATGCACACCAGTTTTTCTCGTTCCCACGCGCCAGCGTGGGAATGCCGTCGGGACGCGCCAGCGTCCCTTTCTCGCAACGTTGGCGCGTTGCTCACGGCATTCCCACGCTGGCGCGTGGGAACGAGAAGAAACCTACTGGTGTGCATAGAGCAGCTTTGATAAGGAGGGGTTGGGGGTCATGAATTTCATCTAGTTTGAGGATACTTTCAAATGCAACTGCAACAACGCCTTTTAGTTAAAACTTGTATAGCACATATAGAACAACAGAAAAAACTGGATGAGGTGTCACGTTTATTTTACCGCGAATTATTTCATCTTGATGCCAGTTTAGAAGCGGTGTTTCCAGGCAATGTGGTATTTTTAAATCGCAAATTCACCAATCTGCTGGGCGCGTTAAAAAATCTAAAACATTTGGAAAAAGTGACTACTTCTATCGAGAAGATGGGTGAGCGACATCGCATGAATTACGGGGTACAACCTGAATATTTTGCCTTGGCTAAATCGGCATTATTGACCGCTTTGCAACAACATCTGCGAGATCAGTGGACTACCGAATTGGCCGCTGCCTGGGAAACCGTATTCGATGAAGTAGCCGACCTCATGAAACAGGCTATGAGCAAGGTACCGCCGGAGCAAATTAAACCACTAGATTATGACCACGCTGGCTATGATTCCAATTTGCTGACTGAAATTGGGGGTAAAGAGGTGGTATTTCGAGTGCATCAAGGTTTTTATGAGGTGATGTTTGATGAGCCTTGGTTGGGACAATTTTTTTACGGTAAGGATAAGGAAACTCTTACTATAAAACAAACCCAATTTATGGTAGCCGCTTTCGGTGGTCCGAATGAGTACACCGGCGATACGCCTGCTTTTATTCACATGCACATGTACATCACGGAGGAGATGACGGAGTTACGTGAAAGCATTTTGTACCAAGCCATTCTGGCTGAAGGTTTGGACGAATCCATTGCCCAGCGTTGGTTGAAAGTAGATCGGGCGTTTCGGCCTGCGTTGGTGAAACAATCCGTTGCCGAATGCGTGTTGAAATGCTTTGGACAATTTCCGGTGACGGCGAAAAAACCAGCGAACTATTCGCCGGTATTTAAGATTGACGAGAGTGTGTAGGGGGAGTATTTAGGCAATGCCATGATCGCTAATATCGATGTCAGGTGCGTCCTCTTACGCACCATTTTGCTACAGTGCCTGGTCCCGGTCATTGGATCTTCAAAAATGGTGTGTGAGGTGGTCGTTAACATATACCACGCTACGTTGACTGGTATAATCTATTTTTTTCTTCACAACGGTTTACCCGTGCGAATGATTCCTACGCCTAATCCTTCAATGATTACTATTTGTGTACGTAAATCAATGAGGATCGGTTTATATTCCTGATTTTCTGACCGCAGGCAAATTTCATAACCGTGTTGTTGAAAACGTTTGACCGTGATTTCATTCCCTACTCGTGCAACTACTACTTGACCATTTTGAACTTCGGTGGTTCGATGTACCGCTAATAAGTCACCTTCCAAAATACCAATGCCACTCATACTCATTCCGCGAATTCGTAATAAGTAATCAGCCGATGGCTGAAACAAATTTGGAGAAAGAGGATAATAGTCTTCAACATATTCTTCGGCCAATATAGGTTGACCTGCGGCAACTGCGCCGATGACTGGTAAACCGGATTTTAAAGCCGAGAAATTTTTTGCTAACCGGATGCCGCGTGAAGTACCTTGAATTAATTCAAGGGCTTTTTTTCGTGCTAAGGCTTTAAGATGTTGTTCAGCGGCATTAGGTGAGTGAAAGCCAAAGGCTTGAGCAATTTCTACACGAGTTGGTGGTAAACCGGTAGATTCAATTTGTTGTTGGATAAATTGTAAAATCTGATTTTGACGTAAGGTCAATTTTTGCATAGAATGGCTTCTCCTCGGTTGACCGAGATATTTCAAATTTAAAACTTTTTTAAAACTTTAGAAAATCTGAAATATCACTGTACTTATGTATAATATTGTAAATATGTACATTATCATACCGAGTAAGTGGCAGATTTGCAAATATAGTAACTCATCTTACGCACTTTTAAGGCAACCTAAGTTTCCTAAGCCTGGAAGGCTTAGGAAACTTTGACCTTTGATCACCCATTGAATTTTAGTACCTCCATTAGCTTGGAAGGGCTACCAAAATCTGAGTATTTATAGCCCCCGCGTTGGAGTCCAAATCTGAAGATTTGGACTCCAGACTGATTATCCACATTTCACCACTACCAGAAATCTTTAGGTAGAAACCTCTTGGTTTAATTTCCACCGCAATTAACATAAGGACTGAGAGTGACTCGTATAGGTCGCCGAGATTGTCCTAATCGTTCTTCGAACACACGAGTATAAAACAGTACCAAGCGAACATAACTGCGGGTTTCTTTGAATGGAATCATTTCTACCCATAAATCTGGTGCCAGACAAGGATTATTTTCGGCCCAGCGTTTTGCCCGACCTGGGCCTGCATTATACGCGGCCGTTGCCAACATGTGATTACCACTAAATTGGTTCAGCATTTGGCGTAAATAGGCAGTCCCCAAACTAATATTAGTGCTGGCTTCTAAAATATCGCTGTTACCATTTAAAGTCAGGCCCAAACTTTTGGCCACTAATCTAGCCGTTGCTGGCATCAGTTGCATCAAGCCTAAAGCACCTGCGGGTGAGCGGGCCTCTTCGTTGAAGACACTTTCTTGTCGCGTAATGCCATAGACCCAAGCTAAATCTATGCCTTGACGATTGGCCCCCGCGGTTAGTTGAGACCGAAACAATAGAGGGAAACGGACCTCCAAATCATCATAAGCACCGGCTTTGCCGGCCGCCAAAATGGCTTGAGGGTGCCATCCCCAACGACTGGCTAAGGCGGCGGCTATCGCTTGTTGGGCCAAGGTGAATAATTCCATGGTATATTGCCATTCCTGGCGGGCTTGGGTTATCATGCGTAATTGATAAAATTCATGAGATGCCGCTAAACTGAGGACTTTCATCAATTCCGTTTGTTCAGCCGGGGTAAAAGTAATCGGATTATGTCGCATTTGATAAGACGTTTTAATACGGTCGGCGGCGAGAAAACCATAGTAGTCACGCTCTTTGGCTAAAGTTTGATAGACGGTACGTGCCTGAGTCGTTTTGCCATTTTGTTCTAAAGCCCGGGCTAACCAGTAATGCCAACGTAAATCACTTGGTTTAAACGGCTCTACCGGTGCCGGTAACTCGCTAGTAAAATCCTCTACGGCTTGCCATTGTTGTTTTTCTAACGCATATATGATACGAGTTTCATTGAATTCGTCAGTGAGGAAATTTTTATTAACGGCGGTGAGCCAGAATAGCGCTTGTGGATGTTGCGTTTTAACACTGGTTAGGGCTAATTCACGTTGCATTTCGCCAATTTGTTCGCTGGTGAAAGCATAACGACGTTGAAAGCGATCCCAATAATTGGTGGCTAAATCAAATTGTTGAGCGGCCAGGCGTTTAATGCCATGAAGAACAATATTGCGTATAATAGGAGTATCAGAATAATTAAATTCACCCAAAGTTTGGGCTGGATTTTGGTGCATAGTCAGCCACAGAGTTACCCACATTTGGTCGGTTGGCCCTAATAATCTAGCCGCGGCGTTAGTGACTTCCAAATTATTTTTGGCCATGGCCAATTCAATACGTTGCCAGATTAATTCAGTCGTGAGTATTCCGCTTTGTGCTAAATAATTAAAGGCAACATTACAGGCGGTGGGTTGAGATTTACCTACTAATAACCATAATCGTTTAGCCTCTTCGAAGGCTTCTTGGGTAGCTTGACGGGTAGCCAGGCGGGCTTGCACGTAGTAACATTGGAGCTCGGTTGATTTTTGAGGGGTATACGCTTGAATAAAACCGGCCCAATCACCTTGTTTGGCTAAGTAATCTAACCAGGTTTGTCGTAGTGAATTACCAAACATGGTATTGCCATATTGGCGTAAAAATTCGTATACTTCAGTAGCTGGGACTTGAGTAAGACGAGGATTCAGGTATTGATAACGCAGGTAATAATATAAGGGGTAATTTTGTAAGCTATAAGTAAGTTGTTGAAAAGTGGAAAGGTCGTTGGTTTGTAATGCTGATAGGGCGTTATTAAACTGCCAACGTGCCTGGGTAAAATTATCGGCGTAGGCAAGCGCGTTGTAAATTAATATGACGCTACAGAAAAGAATGCGTATGGTCGTGTTAAAATGGGATAAGTGTATTGATTTCATCAACGGGTGAATCCTCTTTATAGGTTAACTGGGGTCGAAGTGATAGCTTGCAACGCAATTTATATACTATGAAAAGTTTTTAGTCAAGCGTTGGGAATAAATCCTCACCCTCTTAAAGGAGGGAAATATTAGACTCCAGTCTCCTCGACGAGATTGAGGATGAATAAGCACTCTCCGCCTTGCTGGTGGAGTAAGTGGATAAATTGGTCAGTTTTTCAAAAATAACAGGAGATAGAATAATGCAATTACGATATAAACAATTAATTTGGCTAAGTATGTTAACCTGGTTAGTAGTAGAAATGATGGTGGGGTGTGCCACGACGGTACCTCATCAAGGGTGTGACGTGGTTGATTCGCGGTTACGAGGGAAATATTCCGGTGATTGTAGAGGGGGTAAGGCTTATGGTCGAGGTAAAGCGATTGGGACCGATGTTTATGAAGGAGAATTTGTGAATGGCATTATTCATGGACAAGGGACTTATCTCTGGTCTGACGGTGATAAATACATTGGGCAGTTTAACAATGGAAAAGCACATGGTCGTGGTATTATGATGTATCGGGATGGCAGGAGAGTAGAGGGGGTCTGGAAAAATAATAATTTAGTGCAATAATAACTCACCTTACGCACAGTTAATTCAACCACCCCCAACCCCTCCTTGGTAAGGAGGGGAGTAAGTACTACCGTCATAACTCACCTTACGCACAGTTAATTCAACCACCCCCAACCCCTCCTTGGTAAGGAGGGGAGTAAGTACTACCGTAGTTGGAGTGGAGGCTTTAGCCGGTAGGACTCCAAAACTTGTTTTGGACTCCTCAGATACCGGGAAAATTTAAATTAAGGAGAAACTTTAGCGCTCCCCTTGGTGATGGTTTTCGCAATCTTGTCTAACACGCCATTGATATACTTGTGACTCCTTTCTGCACCAAATTTTTTGGCCAATTCCACGGCTTCGTTAATCGCTACTCGAAAGGGCACTTCTTCGCTCTGGGTTAATTCATAACAGCCTAGACGTAAGATCACCAATTCTATCGGATCCACTTGAGTGATACTGCGGTCTAAACAAGGTTCAAGGTGACCATCTAGTTGCCCAAGTTGTGCCGGAATACCGTGCAAGAGTTTTTGAAAATAGGCGACATCTGCTTGTTTCATATCTCTATGTTCATCGTCTTCCGCTAAAAATTGTAACTCAATTTCTTGGAGTGCTTGGCCGGTCAGTTGCCATTGATATAAGGCTTGTAAACTACGTTCTCGTGCTAAAGTACGAGATTTAAAATTGGGTTTTGACATGATAATAATTGGTTGGAGTCCAAAGCTTCAGCTTTGGACGAGACTGGTCAAGGTGAGACGGCGTTGCCAAAGCTGAAGCTTTGGACTCCAACGCCGTAATATTGGATTACTTAATTTAATAGTATTGGAGCTGGGAGTGAGGGCCTCTGGAGTCAACTCAATTGCCGTAACAAGCTCACCATTTCCAACGCGGACAAAGCAGCCTCGCTTCCCTTATTCCCGGCCTTGGTCCCAGCCCGCTCAATCGCTTGTTCAATATTATCTACTGTTAACACGCCAAAAGCAATGGGGAGGTCATATTTCAACGACACCATCGCAATTCCTTTGGTACACTCGCCGGCCACATAATCAAAATGTGGAGTCCCACCACGAATGACGGCACCAAGGGCGAGGAGTGCTGTATATTTTTTGCTGACGGCTAACCGTTGTAGGGCCAATGGAATTTCATAAGCACCAGGCACTTTAACCACGGTGAGATTAGATTCAGCTACCCCATGTCGTTTTAAAGTATCCACCGCCCCGCTCAGTAAACTCTCGGTAATAAAACTGTTGAAACGTCCTACTACAATGGCATACGGTACATCACACTGAGTAAAATTACCTTCTAAAGTGACCATAGTAGTCATATTCTAAATGTCTCCTAATTATAAACGTAATCCACCACTTCTAAACCAAAACCCGAGATTGCGTGCATTTTCTTAGGCGCACTGAGCACCCGCATTTTTCTCACGCCTAAATCCGATAAAATTTGCGCACCTAAACCATAAGTACGTAAATCCGGTGATGACGATTGACTGGGTAAATCTTCACCTTCATCGTGTCGACAACAATCACGCAGACGATTAATTAAAGCGGCAGTATCTTCCTCTTGTTGTAAAATCACGACGACTCCTTTTTGTTCCTCGGCTACTCGCTTAATGGTCTCTCGTAATGGCCAACCACATTCTTCCCGCAAACTGGTAGTCAAATCACACAAAGTATTTCGAATATGAACCCGTACTAAGGTTGGCTCCATGGGATCTAATTGTCCTCTGACTAACGCAAAATGCACGGCTTTATTGTCAATAGTGTCTTGATAAGCAATCAATTCAAAATCGCCAAACTCGGTCGGCCAACGACAATTGGCTACCCGCTGCACGGATTTTTCATGTTCCACTCGAAAACGGATTAAATCGACAATCGTTCCAATTTTCAAGTGATGTTGCTGGGCAAATATTTCTAAATCCGGGCGCCGTGCCATCGTGCCATCTTCATTGAGAATTTCCACAATTGCGGTGGCTGGTTCCAATCCCGCTAAACGTGCTAAATCGCATCCTGCTTCAGTATGACCGGCTCGCCGTAGCACTCCCCCTGGTTGGGCCATTAACGGGAATATATGCCCTGGTTGGATTAAATCAGAGGGTTTAGCTTTGGGTGCCACCGCGGCTTGTACCGTGACCGCCCGGTCGGCGGCAGAAATTCCGGTAGTGACTCCTTTCGCGGCTTCGATGGAGACGGTAAAATTAGTGCCATTAGGCGCACGATTATTACTGACCATCATGGGTAGTTGTAATTGCCGACAACGCTCACGGGTTAGAGTGAGGCAAATTAAGCCACGACCATAGCGTGCCATGAAATTAATGTCTTCCGGCCGCACTTTCGACGCGGCCATTATCAAATCACCTTCATTTTCACGGTCTTCGTCATCCATTAAAATAACCATTTTACCGTTACGGATGTCGGCGATGATTTCTTCTATACTATTGAGACTATTGAGTGACATGGTTGGATATTAGCAGAATATATACTAGGGAAATTAAACTAAAGTTTAATTATATCATGTAGTATAATAAGTAAACTTAAGATTTGACAACTTTAAAAAAGTTGTCAAATCTATTTCAAATCGCTTCGAAACTTAAGATTTGACAACTTTAAAAAAGTTGTCAAATCGCTTCGAAAAAAGTTGTCAAATCGCTTCGAAACTTAAGATTTGACAACTTTAAAAAAGTTGTCAAATCTATTTCAAATCGCTTCGAAACTTAAGATTTGACAACTTTCAAAAAGTTGTCAAATCTATTTCAAATCGCTTCGAAACTTAAGATTTGACAACTTTCAAAAAGTTGTCAAATCTATTTCAAATCTATTTGAAAAAAGTTGTCAAATCGCTTCGAAATCTATTGAGAATAGAAAATGATATTAAAAAATACATTACTCATTGTTGATGATGTCTCTACTAACCTTAGCGTATTATCCGAATTTTTAAGTGAAGCAGGGTACAAAGTCATTGTGGCTCAAGATGGTAAACGTGCGATCAAAAAAGCCGAGCACATTCATCCTGATCTCATTTTACTCGATGTCATGATGCCGGGAATGGATGGTTTTGAGGTCTGTCAACTGCTTAAATCTCAAGCGATTACTCAAGATATTCCGATTATTTTTATGACCGCTTTAGCTGATACCATAGATAAGGTTAAAGGTTTCTCGCTTGGCGCGTCTGATTATATTACTAAACCCATTCAATCAGAAGAAGTTTTGGCTCGAATTAGTACACATTTGAAATTATCTCGGTTGCAACAAGAATTACGGGCCCATACCCAGGAATTAGAGCAACGTAACTTAGAATTGGAAGCCTTTTCTCGTACGGTAGCCCATGATTTGAAAAATCCGCTCAATTTAGTGATTAATTATACTGAAAGTGTGTTGGAAGATTGTCCATTAGGGACCTCGCTGGATGAGATGTCAATCAAGAGTTTACATTCAGTAGTGAGCTCAGGTCGAAAAATGGTGAATATTATCGATGCGTTATTATTATTAGCGGGTGTTTCGAAACAACAGCCAGTGGAGTTACAACCTTTGGTCATGTCTTCCATGGTGGCCCAAGTCGTAGAGCAACGATTAGCTAAAATGATAACTGATTGTCAGGCCGAAATTCTATTACCTGACCAATGGCCAGTGGCCAAAGGTTACGCGCCCTGGATTGAGGAAGTTTGGACCAATTATCTGAGTAACGGTTTGAAATATGGTGGTCAGCTACCTCGATTAGAATTGGGGGCCGAAAGGATTTTTAATAATGACCATAATGACCATAATGACCAGGTAAAAATGAAGTCAGAAATTGAATCGCCATTAACAGCAACGACTATGATAAAATTTTGGGTCCGTGACCACGGCCCAGGACTGTCGCCGGCAGAATGCTCTCGCTTATTTACCCCGTTTACTCGGCTACATCAAGTCCAAGTCGAAGGACATGGTTTAGGCTTATCGATTGTGCGACAAATTGTCGAAAAACTAGGAGGGCAAGTAGGCGTAGAAAGTGTGGTTGGTCAAGGTAGCTTATTTTATTTTACTTTGCCTAGTGACTGATTCACCGTACACCCAACCACCCCTAACCCCTCCTTAGTAAGCTACTCTATGCACACCAGTTAAAATTGCTGGACTGGAGGCTTTAGCCGCAATGCCATTAAGTTAAGGAATCACCCATTTCAAAGTCGGAGTCCCCAAACTGGTTTTGGACTCCTTAACTTAATGTCGGAGTCCCAACACACGTTTTGGGCAAAGTCGGAGTCCCCAAACACGTTTTGGGCGGAGGTTGTCCAAAACTGGTTTTGGACTCCTTAACTTAATGGCTGAAGCCGCTAGTCCAGCAGTAAAAACTTACTTGTGTGCATAGAGTAGCTTGCTAAGGAGGAGTTGGGGGTGGTTAAGTTAGCCGGAAAACTCCCTCCTTGCTAAGGAGGGGTTGGGGGAGGTGAGTTTGTCACACCACTAGGTTTTCGGCGACCAACTCAATCCAATGTTTAACTGGGATGAGAGAGCGACTTTGTAAGTGAGTTTGACAGCCAATATTCGCCGTGACTATCAGTTGCGGTTGACCTGCGGTGAGGTTGGTTAATTTGTTAGTTAATAATTGTTGCGCTAATTTTGGTTGAAGGATGGAATATACCCCAGCCGAGCCGCAGCAGAGATGACTGTCAGTAATTGGAGTGAGTTCGAAATTCAAACGGGTTAATAAGGATTCTAGTAGCCCAGTTAATTTTTGACCATGTTGTAGGGTACAAGGCACATGTACGGCAATGGTTTTAGCCGAATGGGTAGTAGAGGCCGGGGACGAGGTCAGTAAAGGGGATAAATTTTCTTTAGTTAACACTTCGCTAAGATCACGCGCTAATTCAGATACCCGTGCGGCTTTCGCAGAATAATCAGGATCATCTTTCAATAAATGACCATATTCTTTAATAAATACGCCACAACCACTGGCGGTTATCACAATAGTTTCGGCGCCCTGTGTCAGTGCTGGCCACCAAGCATCAATCAATTTTTTAGCTTGTTGCAAACCCGCCTGATGTTTCCCTAGATGATAATTTAATGCCCCACAACAGCCGCCAGGACTGGGTAACAAAGAAATACCTAACCGCTCTAAAACTGTGGCGGTGGCAAGATTAGTTTGCGGAGATAAAGCGGGTTGTACACAACCATTCAAAACTAACATAGTGCGTTGATGTCGAACGCTGGGCCAAGTCAGGGCGGAGGAATGGCGGAGGTTGGGCATGGGTGGTTGCCAGGCTTTAGGTAAAACTGGGCGGGCCCATTGTCCTAACATGAGCACGGTTTGAAAGCGGCGCGGATAAGGTAACAGGGTACGCAGTCCCCAGCGTTGCACTTGTTGTCCCCAAGGACGAGAGATTTTTGGTTCTAAGATCCCACGCCCAATATCGAGCAAGCGTCCATATTGTACCCCAGAGGGGCAAGTGGTTTCACAACTGCGACAGCTTAAGCAACGATCCAAATGTAGCTGTGTTTCGATACTGACCGAATTACCTTCTAAGAAAGATTTGATGAGGTAAATCCGACCGCGGGGACCATCTAATTCATCGCCTAATAATTGATAAGTCGGGCACACGGCGGTACAAAAGCCGCAATGGACACAAGCACGTAAAATCTGATTGGCTTCCATTCCTAAAGCCGATTGGGAAACAGTGGCGGTGAGAGAAGTTTTCATAGAGATTTGAGTTAAGTTAATTATTAAAAATGCCGGAGTTTGGGAATAGGTGAGGCGATATGATACTATCTGAAGCCTAATAGAAAAAGTAGGGGTAGATCATTTTTTTTAAACAGGTTATAATGACGTTGAAAATTAACCATTCATTCAATAATAGACTTACGTACAGACGGAGCACCGTCACTTCTCGCAAGTTTCGAAATTTTTGGGAAGTAGCTGTAATCACTAACTTGTTAATTAACAAAAATTCATTAATTCATTTATGGATCTTGGTGCGTCAGTCCTGTTTCTAAAAACTTTCTTTGTATAACATAACTAAGGGTACTTCCCAATGAATTTTGAGGATTTATCAAAAGAACAAAAAATTATGGTGACGATGCGGACCGTGTTAACGTCCATTATTCGTGAGCTGACTCCTTCCCCTGGGGAGAAATATCCCTTATCGGAGTCCACCATACAGGATATTCGAATGTGTTTAAGTTTGATTGTGGCACGAGAGCAAGAATTGGCGACCGCGGCTGGTGTGGCCAATCAAGCCCGTCCCCATTATATTGATGAGTCGTTGTCGGCTCAAGTCGTGGCTTTTCCTCCTAAAAAGTAAGAGGTTTTGAGTTTGAGTAAAATTTTGCTTAAATCTACCGCGATGGTCGGTGGAGTCACTTTGATTTCTCGAATTTTAGGCTTTATTCGAGATGTCGTGATCGCTAATCATTTTGGGGCGGGGGCAAGTACCGATGCGTTTTTAATCGCGTTTAAAATTCCCAATTTTATGAGACGCTTATTTGCGGAAGGTGCCTTTTCTCAGGCATTCATTCCCATCTTAAGTGAGTATAAAACACAACGGGAAAAATCCGAAGTTAAGGATTTAATAAACTATGTCGCAGGGACCTTGGGAGGTATCTTGTTAATAGTCACCGTTATTGGCATGATAGGTGCGTCGTGGTTGATATTAATATTTGCGCCAGGGTTTTTTTATGATCCCAACAAATATGCCATGGCGGCCAGCATGTTACAGGTGACTTTCCCCTATTTACTGTTTATTACCTTGACCGCCTTTGCCGGTAGCGTGTTAAACACTTACGGTCGTTTTGCGGTCCCAGCATTCACCCCGGTCTTATTGAATCTTTGTATGATTGGGGGGACCTTGTGGTTAGTCCCTTTCTTTGAATTACCTATCATGGCACTGGCCTGGAGTGTGTTGCTGGCAGGTATTTTACAGTTATTATTTCAATTACCGTTTTTAGCCCGTTTAGATTTATCTCCTCGTCCGCGCTTTGACTGGCATCATCTGGGAGTGGTACGAATTTATCGATTGATGATTCCTGCGCTCTTTGGGGTGTCGGTCACCCAAATTAATTTATTGATAGATACGTTAATGGCTTCCTTTTTAGTCACGGGGAGCGTGTCTTGGTTATATTACTCCGACCGCTTAATGGAGTTTCCCGTGGGTGTGTTTGGGTTAGCTTTATCCACCGTGACCTTGCCTACGTTGTCAAAAACCGTGGCTGAAGGGGATTTAGCGGCTTATTCCAAAACGTTAGACTGGGCCTTGCGGTGGGTTTGTTTACTGATGATTCCAGCGACGGTAGGAATGATGGTCTTAGCGGGGCCCATGTTGTCAACCTTATTCCATAGCGGTCAATTTAGTGATCACGATGTGATAATGACCATGCACAGTTTAATTGCCTATACCGTTGGGTTACTAGGTTTTGTCGCGGTGAAAGTATTAGCTTCCGGTTTTTATTCACGTCAAGATATTCGTACCCCAGTGCGTATTGGCATGATTGCCATGATGACCAATATTGGGTTAAACTTAGCGTTAATTATACCGTTGCAACATGCCGGTTTAGCATTATCGACGGCTCTGGCCGCGTTACTTAATGCCTGGTTGTTATATTATCACTTGCGCCGGCAAAATGTCTATCAACCGCAACCTGGGTGGGGAAAATTTTTGTTACAGATTGTGATAGCCAGTGGTATAATGGGACTGGTTTTAGGCTGGGGCAGTGGTCCCTTATCATGGTGGCTTAATCTTAGTCTGATGGCAAGAGCCGGATATTTATCGGCGTGGATCATAGCAGGTTTGATGATATATGGAAGTAGCCTAGTGGTTTTAGGATTTCGAAAGATTTAAGATTTGATTTAAGATTTGACAACTTTTCGAAAGTTGTCAAATCTGGATTGTCGAAAGTAGTTAAATCTGGGTAAAGATTTGACAACTTTTCGAAAGTTGTCAAATCTGGATTGTCAAATCTGGGTAAAAGATTTGACAACTTTTCGAAAGTTGTCAAATCTGGATGGTCAAATCTGGGTAAAGATTTGACAACTTTTCGAAAGTTGTCAAATCTGGATTGTCAAATCTGGATAAAAGATTTGACAACTTTTCGAAAGTTGTCAAATCTGGATTGTCGAAAGTGGTTAAATCTGGATTGTCAAATCTGGAGTAAAATATGGAGTTTATTCGCAGTTTAACACAATTACGTCCGCGTCACTATCAGCGTGGCGGTGTCGCCACCATTGGAAACTTTGATGGGGTCCACCGGGGACATCAGACCGTCTTACAACAAGTATTAGTCACCGCGCGTCAATTACAATTACCGTCGACCGTCATTATTTTCGAACCGCAGCCGCAGGAGTTTTTTGCACCCACTACCGTGCCCGCCCGGCTCACTCG
Source organism: Thiomargarita sp. (assembly GCA_022729575.1). Taxonomy (GTDB): domain Bacteria; phylum Pseudomonadota; class Gammaproteobacteria; order Beggiatoales; family Beggiatoaceae; genus JAABRD01. The sequence goes on along the minus strand of DZAL01000068.1, from coordinate 12,441 downwards.
GTTGCGCGAAAAAATCTTGGCCATGCAGCGTTATGCCATTGACCAAATATTGTGCTTACGATTCAATGCCGAGTTTGCTACTTGGAGCGCGAGTGAATTTATTCAGCGGGTATTAGTAGAAGGAATACAAGTGCAACATCTCGTAGTGGGAGATGATTTTCGGTTTGGGCAGGCTCGGGTGGGCAATTTTGCCACCTTACAACAAGCTGGTGGCCATTATGGTTTTACCATTGACCGTTGGCAAACGTTTATCCTCGATGGTGAGCGAGTCAGCAGTACCCGCATTCGGGAAGCCTTGGCGCAAGGAAATTTAAACTATGCTAACCTGCTCTTAGGTCGACCCTATACCTTGTGTGGCAGAGTAACTTATGGTCAACAACGAGGACGTAGTATCGGTTTTCCCACGGCCAATATTTTTTTACATCGTCGAGTATCTCCTCTTAGCGGTGTGTTTGCCGTAAAGGTACATGGGTTAACTGCGTCGCCTTGGCCAGGGGTGGCTAATTTGGGGACTCGTCCCACCATTGGCGGCCAGCAACTATTGTTAGAAGTCCATTTATTTGATTTCGATCAGTCGATTTATGGGCACGCGGTGGAAGTAGAATTTATAGCTAAATTACGAGAAGAGCAACGATTTGACTCCTTTGAGTCATTACAACAACAAATTCAAAAAGATGTTCAGGTAGCTAAAACCAAGCTATTTTGGGAAAATTTTCCCTAAACACTTTTTCGTTCAAACCCTAAAGAGTGAAACTGTTAGGGGGACACACAAGGAAATCTTATGTCATTAGAAAACACCACTCCTATTGCAAAAAGACTCAGTAACTTGGAAGAGCATCTGAAAGAAGAAAATGATTTCTTAGCCGATGTGATTCCAACTTTTCGTAAATTGGATGCGATTGCTTATAAGTTGGGATTATTGAATAAAGACCAACATTCTTACGTCACTCGAATTTCATGGTGGCCAATTATTTCAGTACTGGGGACCTTTTCCGCCGGTAAATCCACGTTTATCAATCACTATTTGGAAAACCATTTACAACGTACTGGCAATCAAGCGGTGGACGATAAATTTACCGTAATTTGTTACAGCGGGGAAAATTCCACCAATACCACGTTACCGGGCATCGCGCTAGATGCGGATGATCGGTTGCCGTTTTACGAAATTGGTCGCGAGTTGGGCCAATTAACAGGTACGCCTGGGCAACGCGCGGATACTTATTTGCAGATGAAAACCGGTTTTAGTAAACAGTTGCGTGGCAAAATTTTGATTGATTCGCCAGGGTTTGATGCCGATGACCAACGTACTACCACTTTACGTGGGATTACACAACATATCATTGATTTATCAGATTTAGTTTTAGTCTTTTTTGATGCTCGTCATGCCGAGCCGGGAGCGATGCGAGATACGTTGAATTATTTAGTGAGAACGACGATTGATCGTGCCGATTCCAATAAGTTTCTGTACATTCTCAATCAAATTGATGTGACGGCGCGGGAAGACAACCCAGAAGAAGTGATAGCCGCTTGGCAACGCTCGCTGGCACAGGCCGGTTTAACCGCTGGCCGATTTTACCGAATTTATAATCCGGAGGTAGCAATGCCATTTGAGGATCCGCAGGTAAAAGAACGCTTTGAAAAGAAGGCGTTTGCGGATTTGAACGAAATTCATCGGCGCATGGATCATGTGAGTATGGATCGAGCTTATCGTCTTACTGGCATGTTAGAGCATTCGGTCAAGGAGATCGAGGATAAATTAGTGCCGATGTTGCAGGAGTTGATTCAACGTTGGAAAAAACGGGTGTTTTGGACGGAGACGGTGTTGGGAGTGGGATTAATTGCGCTCATCAGTATGTGGTTTGCGGCGACGGGGACTGGCAGTGAGTTATGGGATATCTTAACAGGATGGAGTTCCTCAAGTTTGCTAATTTTATTAGGGATCTTGATTCTCTTGGCAATAACGCTGCATCTTAAAGTGACTAAAAAAGCGGCTCATAGTGTCATCGAAAAATTTAAACGGAATAAGGAAATGACCGATCATTATGCGCATGAATGTGTGGTGCGAGCATTTCAGAAAAATACTTGCTTGTTCCGTTCATTGTTTATTTGGTTGGTAAACGAGCCGATAGGTTGGTCTCAGTCCAGTCAACAGCGGTTACGTGAGGTATTGAATGACCTTAACCGTTATGTCCAGAGTTTGAATAATCGTTTCACTAATCCTTCGGGAAAGAAAGCGGAAGTGGCGGTAGCTAAAGTGACGACTAAATCTCCGGCGCCGGCACCTATTTCGGTGGCAGCAGGTTAATTCCCAGATTTGACAACTTTCAAAAAGTTGTCAAATCTAAAGTCGTCACAGGTCTCTCAGATTTGACAACTTTCAAAAAGTTGTCAAATCTTCAGTCTCAGATTTGACAACTTTCGAAAAGTTGTCAAATCTAAAATCGTCACAGGTCTCTCAGATTTGACAACTTTCGAAAAGTTGTCAAATCTAAATCTAACAGTGTTAATACTTCGGCTACGGTATAAAATGACCCAAACACGACCACTCTATCGCCGGCTTGTGCGTTAATCATGGCTTGGCGATAAGATTCGGCTATACTTACCGCAGTATGAATACGAGTAACACCAGTCGCTTGTAAACCACCAACCAACTCGTTAACGGTGGCACTTCTGGGCGTGTTAAGAGGAGCCACGTACCATTCCGCAATGCTCTGTTGTATAGCCGCCAATATTCCCCCAATATCCTTATCTCTCAAAATGCCCATCACCGCATAAGTAGTCCCCTGACAAGATGTTTGCTGTAATAATTTATTTAATTCTTTAGCCGCCTGTGGATTATGAGCTACGTCTAAAATACGAGTGACTTTGCCAGGCAATACTTGAAACCGTGCTGGCAAATTTACTTGTATTAACCCCTGCCGAATCGCTATTTCTGATAACGCTAACGGTAATAATTCTAATACCATCAACACCCCTGCCGCATTTTGTAACTGAAAATCTCCTGGTAGCGCCGGTAGTGGCAACGAAGAATGACTAGCGGTTTTCGAATACCAAGACCATGAATTATCAGCCATTTTTTGGTAGCTAAAATCGCGGCCTAAATAATATAAAGGTGCAGGTAATTGTTGGGCGTGATGCAATAATCGCGGAGGAGGCTGGGGATCACTACATACCGCAGAGCGTTGAGCACGAAAAATTCCAGCTTTCTCAAAACCAATATGGTCTCGGTCCGTACCTAACCAGTCGGTATGGTCTATATCAATCGCGGTGACTAAGGCTATCGTGGGGTCAAAAATATTAACCGCATCTAAACGTCCACCGAGACCAACTTCAAGTATGGCTATCTCGACCTTATTTTCACCCTGTTGAAAGAGCCATAATGCGGCCAAGGTGCCAAATTCAAAAAAGGTCAGGGATACTTCTTGGCGGGCGGCTTCGACCGCGGCAAAGGCTTCACATAATTGAGCATTGCTCACTGGTTGGCCGGCAATACCAATACGTTCGTTATAATGCAATAAATGAGGAGAAGTATATCGTCCTACTCGTAACCCAGAGGCCGATAAAATTGCATCTAACAGCGCTACACTGGAACCTTTACCATTGGTCCCAGCGACGTTGATGATTGGAAAATTGGGTGCCAATAAATTTAGTCGTTGTGCTACCTGACGACATCGACTTAAACCTAATTCAATTTCTCGCGGGTGAAGTGATAATTGCCAATTCAACCACTCAGATAAAGTGTTAAAACGCATGATAAAATTATATAGTAAATAAAAATAAAAATTTTTGAAGTAAACCAGACACTAAATAGTCTAAATTAAAACAATTTGTATGATTTAGGTCAAAATTTTGAAATAAAAAATACGTTTTGCAATTTGCAAAGTTATTTGCGATGCAACATAAAAAACTTGAGTATTTAAAGTTGAATAGCTTCTGAAAAATTTTATAAAATACTAAACTCCTGTAACCTTTGTTAGACGTGCTTTTTACCCCTATTACCTGCTAAAAACTCTCAATTAAAAATTAATTGGTCCATATATTGCTTCTTCAAGACTAACAACTCAAGAATAATTTTTATTGTGCAGTGCAGAAAAATAGAGTATTATCTCTAATCTAAGGCTTTCAGAAATTACGCATAAGCGATAAAACATATTGGCGATTCAAATAGTTATATCTTAAATGTAGATTATAAGCGTGTAATGATTTTGTAACTATTTTAAAGTTACAATGTCTAATCTTTTGAAGCCTCGCTGTAGAAAAATATTTTTTGTCAGCAATGAGATGATGCTTGCCTCCTGCTAAAAAAATAAAGCGGATGACTTGACAAATCTAAATTTGTATATTATAATATTATTATATTTTAACATAACACTAACTAACAGGTGATTTTATGGAAAACGTAACGCTTTTATTCCCTTATATTCTGATGATAGCCAACGTGGGTGCGTTAGTAGGTATTATTGGTTATGCTGGTTTTTGTGCTCTGAGCAAGAGTTGCAATACCGATGTAGCTAACGCCAAGTAATCCACTGAATTTCTTTCTTCGCTGAGACTGCGAGGATTCTATCAATCTTAAATTTATCCTCCCTCCATGAGGGCCAGCGGCTACCATTGAGTATAACGAATAACGAGGATAAACGAATGAATTAAATAAGGTGTCATGCACTTCGCATGATGCCTTTTTTTTTGTCTCACGTTTTTCTCGCCATTGATAATGAAGGTTGTGAATTATTTAGAAAAAGTTTAGAATTTGATAAAATTAATTTAAGATTTCAGGTTAACTCAACCACCCCCAACCCCTCCTTAATTAAGGAGGGGAGTAGCACCACCTGAATTGCAGTGGATATTCCCCTCTTTAACAAGGAGGGGTTAGGGGTGGTTGAATTAAGATTTCTTTTGCGACTAAAAATAATAATGATATATGGACAAACGTCAACAATTAGGACAATCCAAACGTTGGGTTATTAAAATCGGCAGTGCTTTATTGACTAATGATGGACGCGGTTTAGATAAAATGGCTATCGAAAACTGGGTTACTCAGATGGCTAGTTTACGAAAACGCGGTGTAGAATTAGTGTTGGTTTCTTCTGGAGCGGTAGCAGAAGGTTTAAGTCGTCTTAATAAGAACAAACGTCCTACCGAATTACACCAATTACAAGCAGCAGCGGCAGTTGGTCAAATGGGCATGGTACAAACTTACGAATCATTTTTTCAAAAACACGGTTTACATACCGCCCAAATTTTACTGACGCATGAAGATTTAGCTAATCGACAACGTTATCTCAATGCGAGAAGTGTGCTACGTACTTTAATTAGTTTAAATGTGATTCCGGTCATTAATGAAAATGATACCGTGGCGACCGAGGAAATTCGCTTGGGAGATAACGATACTTTGGCCAGTCTCGTAGCTAATTTGATAGAAGCTGAATTATTAGTGATACTCACCGACCAGCAAGGTTTGTACGAGCGTGATCCGCGGCTCGATCCTACGGCCAAATTGGTAGCACAAGGTTATGCTGGCGATCCGGTGTTAGAAGCGATGGCAGGATCGACTGGAGGTGTATTAGGACGAGGAGGAATGTTGACCAAATTGAAAGCAGCTAGTCGGGCGGCTCGCTCTGGGGCTGCCACTATTATCGTCTCTGGTCGAATTACTGAAATTTTACTAAAAATAGCGACGGGCGAAAATTTAGGGACGCTGTTATTACCGGCACAATCACCAATTGCAGCGCGTAAGCAATGGTTAGCTTCTCATCTAAAAGTACGTGGCACTCTCTATTTAGATGAAGGCGCAGTCAGAGTATTAAAATCGGCGGGTAAAAGTTTGCTCTCCATTGGGGTTTCTCGTGCGGAAGGTAAATTTGACCGCGGTGAAATGGTCGCTTGTGTGGGGCCCGACGGTAAAGAAATTGCGCGTGGCCTGGTCAACTACAATGTCGAAGAGACTCGTAAAATTTTACGTCATGCTACCGATGAAATTGAAAAAATTTTAGGTTATGTGGCTGAAGCAGAATTGATTCACCGAGATAATTTAGTCTTGGTGTGATTTAAGGTAGTCCCTACCAACCAATGGAGGTACTAACCGCCGGGGGTGAGGATTCCTAAACCTGGCAAGTGCAAAGTTTCCTAAACCTTTGAGGTTTAGGAAACTTTGACGCTTGGTAACTCATTGAATGTTAAGACCCCCACTAATTTGGAGGAACTACCCGGCTCCTCTCCCAAGGGGAGAGGGCGACCTTGGTAAAGTTTACTCCTGCTTTGCTACTTGCAATCGACACCACGAATACAGAGCATCATAGACTTCAAATTGACGACTCAAGTTTTCGCTATCATCGGGAAAACGTAAACTGTATCCTACGGCAATGGCTTCCAGCCCGGGTGCGATTTCGTCGGTGTGAAGGTCAGTTTCAATATCTGCCGCGTGGACAATTTTGGCCAATCGCAGTAAAGCGGGGTCGGTCAAGCCGTATTTTTCAATGATGGATTCAAAGGAGCATTTACCGTCTTGATGTCCAAGTTCAACGTTGGGAATATCGTAGGGAATTGCTCCTATTTCGATGGCTATCGGTGCCACTTGAGTCTTTGACACGAAGATAAATTCTGCTTCCGAATCAATGAAGCGACTGATCAGCCAAGGACAAGCAACGCGGTCTATGTGGATGTGTGAACGAGTGATCCATTTCATAATGAGTTATTCCTGATTGGTGGATGTGAGAGGGTTGAGAGGCTTGGTTGAACGACCTAAATCTTGACCAAACCAGATAAAATAAATTGTACCGGCTAAACCACAGCCAACCGCGACCAAAAAATTAGTTGCCGGTGAGGCTATCGAGTTAAAAAAAGGCCATAAAGCGTGCCCGAAGCCAATGGTATCAATAATCAGAGTTGCGGTCGAGGCATCCCATAGTAATGCGCCACCAAAAGCGGCGATGGAGACGATCAGGTCACGAATAAAGTAGTATAGGCCAAAAGTAGCCGCTTTTCTACCTTCGGGGGCTAAGTCCATTATCAATGCCTTGCGGGTGGGTTCCCCAAATTCTTTCAATCCTCGAACGATGAAAGCAAGCACCATGACTCCAAAAGAATGGGCTACTAGCAAAATCAATGGAAACAGGGTGAAAAAAATAAAAGTCGTCACCACAAAGGGCTTTTTGGTGCTACGGTCTGCTAGATAAGCCACCGGAATGTAGGCCAGCATCGCCGTTATCATTTCGATGGTGGTCAAAAAACCAAATTGTAATGGTGTAATCTGATGGATGCTGACACACCAGATGATAACAAACGCATAAGGAATTTGTTCACAAAACCGCACTAAAATATCTGATACCAACAGATTTCGCAAAGGCGCATTGAGCAAAATTAAACCGTAGTGAGTGGACGACTCCTCCTTTGGTACTTTTCGTTTACCCTCATCAATCATTATTATTTGTTGAAATACCAATGACACCCCGGCTAAAATAAAGGCGACGATAAAGGCCAGGTGTATGCCTTGGGTTTCGCCGTATATTCCAATGAGTGCGCCACCCATCACGGGGCCTAAGGCCATCGGAATGCGGCGGACGAGAGAATGTACCGAGACCCCCATAGTGCGTTTATTTTTTGGTAACACGGTAGCCACCATATCCATGGTGGCCGGCAATGAGATGGCAGTCCAGGAGATGAAAAGAATGGCACCAATAATGACGGCTTGCCAATAGGGGAAGATAATCACTACCGCATAGCCGGCCATCGCAATTAGGTTAAATAACAGTAGAGCGCGTTTATGACCTAAACGGTCACTGGCATAACCGCCAGGAAAAGAGTACAGTGCGCTTAATAAATTGTCCAACCCATTGAGCAAACCAATAGAGAAGGTGCCGCCACCTAAAGCAATCAGGTAAAGTGGCAGAAATCGTTCGGCCATCTTTTCCCCTAGTCCCACTAAAATCACCATTGCTAACAGCGCTACTATATTTTTTTGAAGACCTAAAAACGCGGCTATTTTTTGGTGTGATTGCATTATTGATTTATTTCCTTTTTATTATTTCAATTCACCAATTTAAGATTTGACAACTTTCGAAAAGTTGTCAAATCTATTCCGCTTATATCTCGTTCCCACACGCCGGCGTGGGAACGAGATAACCCTTAACAAGGAGGAGCAGGGGGTGGTTATGTGTCAATGCCATTAAGTTAAGCCGTGTTGGAGTCCAAACCTTCAGCTTTGGACGAGATTGGTTAAGGTAAGACGGCGTTGCCAAAGCTGAAGGTTTTGACTCCAACGCCGTAATCTTAGCTTAACTTAATGGCAGTGGTGGTTATGTGTAAGGTGAGCGACTATTCAATTACAACCAATTCCCAATCAACAAAAAGGGTGCCCAATAGCCAGGGTGCCAATAGCGGTCTTGCACAATTAATTTTTTCTGGGCATTTTGCAATGACTTAGCTTTAGATAATCCGCCGCCATGTAACAGTTGTTGATAAAATTCAGAAATCACAATTGAGGTGGCTTCATCATCTACAAACCATAACGTGGCGATGGCGCTTCGTGCGCCTGCTTTCAATGCTACGCCGGCCAATCCTAAAGCGGCTTTGTCATTACCGACTGCGGTTTTACATGCGCTTAACGTTAGTAATTCCACCGGTTTATCGCGAAACTTTCCTAATCCAATAATCCCTTGCAACTTATCCATGGTCATCTTACTTTGATAAGTCAATAGATAAGTATGGTCGGGGTCCGCGTCAAATTCACCATGAGTGGCTAAATGGATGACCGAATATTCGGTGGCTTTTAATTGGTCATGAAAACTTTCTATCGAGTATTCATTATTCATCATTCGATGAGTGCGATTGACACCCACAATATCTTGAATCGTTTTAATTTCTTTAGGCACGTTGCCTAAGGGCGGATAATCCTGTACCGCGTCCGATAATCCGATCAATAACATTTTACTGTCTTGCCAGTTGATTGACTGTGGATCCGTCAAAGTCAAGCCTGGGGTGGTGACGATAGCAAATTTTTCTATTAAAAAATGTTTTCCATCATGCAAGGTGGAGAATGGAATCATTCGTAATTTACCGTCTGGCACCACCACGATGGTATCTACTTGTTGATCTGCCAGTTGCGTCTCCATGGGGCGAATCAGCCAATCATATAATTTTTGAGATTGGTAGAGAAAACGATTATTGGGACGAGTTTGTAAACCTAATCGTAAACGCCAAGCGGTCTCATTCACCTCTTCGCCACGGACTGGAATTACGATCTGTTGAATCCCCGCCGCTAAACTGACTAACACCACCAGTCGCTCTTTTAATGGAATCGGATACAAAACCGCGATTCGTGGCACTGCTTGCTCTAACGCCTTCGATTTCTTCTGCATGGCGGTGACACATTCATCATTGAAATAATTTTGTAATTCAGCGACTTTGACTGATTCAATAGTGTCTCTGGCTTCCAATAACAGTCGTTGTTTTTCGGCCGGCTCGGTGATGGTCTCGGCTTTAGCTAACAGTAAATCGGCCAATTCATAATAAACCGGTCTCACCATCTCATCAAAGGAGCCTGGCGGAAAACGATAGCCGACATCCAAGACCTGTTGAATCGGTCTCAACACGTCGTTGGCCAACCGGTAAGCGGCAATGCTTTCTTCATTGAGTCCTTGGGCTTTAAAAATCCGCCCTTGTTGCCAATAGCAACGATAAAGAATATGCGGATAATGTCCTTGTTTGGCAAAAAAGATGGCTTGTCGGGTGAGGGTCAAGGCTTCCTCATAACGTCCTTCGGTTTCATATAATTGTCCTAAGTACGTATAAGCATTGGCTTCGGTGCTCGCATCTGATAACGATTTGGCCAACTGACCAGACTCTTGAAAGGCTTGATACGACAATTGTGCCGCCGTTTGGCGTTGTGCTGGCGTTAACCCAACTTCTGCTACCGACGCTTGAGCGGCGGCTTTTTCATAGTCTCTCAACAATTGACCACTACTTAACAATTGTTGTGCCGCTTGCTGACTTTTGGCTAATTGGTTGTCGGTATGCAATAAATTTTGCCCCAAGTTTCCAAACGTCATGAGTAGAGACGCTTTCTCGTGGTTATCTGGCACGGTTAACAGTTTTGGCGGTAAAGTTTGCATAGCAGTAACCACTTCTGACAGTGGACTGTAGGCCACGGCGGCTTTTAATCGGTTTAAACTGGCCTTGAGGACCAACATACTTTCACCAGCTTGCTCGGCTTGTTCGATACTGTCTTGATAAGTGGCCAAGGCTTCCTCATATTCGCCCAATACGGTCAACGCATTGCCTAAACTATTGAGTGCCATGGCTAAGAGTTTTGGATTTTTGGTCGTGTCCGCATCCTCGACGGCATCTTGAGCACGAGCTTTAGCTTCTTCCGCGTCCCCAATGGTTAACCAGGCATCGCTAAATTGACTTAACACGATGGCACTTTGAGCGGCATCTTTAGTTTGTTCAATGATAGAAAGTGCGGGTTCCAGCATTTTAAAAACTTGGCGGTACATCCCCAAATTTTGATAAGCCGTCGCCAATCGTAGCAATAACTCCAAACGTTCACTGGAGGGAGCATCCGCCGGTAAATTCGCTAAAATCTGTTCCCATTGTTTAGTAGCTTGTTCCAATTGACCTTGTTGAAAGTATTGGTCGGCTTGGTTAATCGTGGCCGCGGCCACCGGAGTTGTGGCTTGAAGAGTTGGCGCGGTGAGGAGAATGAATAAGTTAATGAAGGAGATAATTTTATGATTCAGGTTAATTTTCATGTTGATTCTCATAGATTTGACAACTTTGATTTGATTTTGATTTGACAACTTTTCGAAAGTTGTCAAATCTGAAAACGGAATAGATTTGACAACTTTTCGAAAGTTGTCAAATCTGAAAATAGAATAGATTTGACAACTTTTCGAAAGTTGTCAAATCTGAAAACAGAATAGATTTGACAACTTTTCGAAAGTTGTCAAATCTTAAATCTTATCAAATCGCGCTACCTTTGGCATTTTTACCTGATCCATTAATCTGGCTCGTTCCATTCGCAATTTGTTATTCTCTGGTTGAGTCTCGATTAATTGACATAATACTGCTACCGCTTCATACCAAATTCCCTCCTCTGCATAAATAAACTGCCAGTGATCTTTAGGAGTTTGTTTTAAACGTTCGGTTAACTGAGGAGAAGCGTCAATGCGACGAATGGTCGCACTGGATAATAAATCGCCAGAGCGTTGCTCGGGATCCGGCATGATGACGACAAACCACTCATATTCTTTACCTTTTTCCAAGGTAACATTATAATCAGCTAGATTAGTCGAATAAAACCCCGCTTCACGACGTTTGGTAGCGGTGGCTGGCGGTGCTAAAAAGACCTCCAACACCGGTTCAATCTTACCGCCGCCCACTTCGTTCAAAGTAAATTCAATTTCTCCATTCCATGGTTTAGATAAGTACCAATATAACGTCGGTTGACTATTGATAGTCAGCCCGGTTTCCAATGGTGCAAGGGGAGCAATAATATCTGGTAGTGGCAAAAATACAAATGCTTCTGGTGCCGCTGAGTGTTCAATTTTACCACGACTGACTCCGCGGGAGACACCACGACTGACTCCGCGGGAGACACCACGACTGACTCCGCGTGAGACACCACGACTAACTCCGCGTGAGACACCACGACTAACTCCGCGTGAGACACCACGACTGACTCCGCGTGACACACCACGACTAACTCCGCGTGACACACCACGATTGACACTACCAGTATTGTCCTCAGTAACCAGTCCTGCTTCTCTGCGTCGTACAGGTGCATCTGGAATAGGCGGATGATACTGCAATATTTGGTCGCTACTCATTGCCGAGGCAGTTTCGGTAATTGCTTGGCTTATGGCGGGAGCAGCAGTTAAGAAGAAACTCAGCATGATTGTTATAAATGATATAAGTAATCTTAGTATGTTCATTTGTTACACCTTTAGAAGAGTAATCCTAAATATTCATTAAAGTAATTCACTTACGCACGATTAACTCACCCCCTCCCAATCCCTCTTAGTAAAGCGTCAATGCTATTAAGTTAAGCTAAGGTTACGACGTTGGAATCCAAATCTTCAGATTTGGAAACGCCATCTCAGCTTGACCAATCTGGTCCAAATCTGAAGGTTTGGACTCCAACGTAGCTTAACCTAATGGCATTGTTGGTAAAGCGTGTGTAAAGTGGGTGCTTAAGTGTTTTTTGTCTGTTAAACAGATTATACCATTTTAGTGATAAGGTCAAGTAGTGGGTAAATCGATATAATATACAATAATATACGTCTTATTTTAAGATTGGTGTTTAAAGTAAATTACACACTGAAATTTAGTGTTCACATAAAATATATGGTAGTCCCTACCAACTAATGGAGGTATTAAAATCCAGGTGCTAACTTTCCTAAACCTTACCAGTTTTAGGTTTCCTAAACCTCACCGGTTGAGGAA
>DZAL01000267.1 GCA_022729575.1 Thiomargarita sp. | reverse complement strand
ATTTGACAACTTTTCGAAAGTTGTCAAATCTAAACCCAGAGAGTCCAAAGCTTCAACTTTGGCAACGCTCGTCCAAATCTGAAGGTTTGGACTCCAACGCGGCTTAACTTAATGGCAGTGAGGCTGAAGCCTCTACTCCAACCGGCTGAAGCCTCTACTCCTTTTGGATAAAATTGAACCTTCAATAAGTCACCAAGGTTCCAAGTTTCCTAAACCTCAAAGGTTTAGGAAACTTAGTGCCTGCCAGATTTAGGAATCTTCGCCCCCGGCGGTTAGTACCCCTATTGGCTGGTAGGAATTACCCAATAATCGACGAATTTCATTCACCAATTCCTCACGAGTGTAAACTCCTTTTTGAAAAATAGTGACGACATGACAGGCTTTTAATCGTAAACGGTCATCCACCGTCAAATCTTCGGCCGTGAGGACAATAATAGGTACGGTAGGATAATTTTTATGTAGTTTACCAACAAATTCAAAACCGTCTATTTCGGGCATTTCTAAATCCGATAAAATAATATCTGGAGATTTCTTTTGTAAATAACTCAAAGCTTTTCGTGCATTGTCCGCTTTAGAAACTCGCCAGCCTTCTTTTCGTAACATCCGTCCTACCATATTCAACGTAACGGCATCGTCATCTACTACCATAATCAGACGATTCTCTTCGTTTAGAGAGATGCGGTATTTGCGCAGTACCGCCGACAATTGTTCACGCGAAATCGGTTTGATGAGATAATCGGAAGCACCTAACGAGTATCCCATATTTTTGTCTTCAATCATGGATAAGATAATAATTGGTGTATTAGCTAATTTATGGTCCGCCCGCAAATGTGTTAACACTTCCCAGCCATCCATCCGTGGCATCATCACATCCAAAATAATGATGTCTGGCAAAAAATTTTTGACCATTCGTAAACCTTCTTCTCCACTTTCGGCTAATTCTACTTGATAACCTAATTTAGTTAAAAATCGTTTTAATAGAGACCGTACCGCGGGGTCATCATCAATGGCTAACACCATGCTTCCATCTTCTAAACTGGAATCATCTGACGGGTTAATGATGATAGATTGATTGACCATGGTAGATACTTTTGCCGGTAGTCGCACGGTAAAAACATTACTGGCATCCTCTGCGCTATCCACTTTAATTTCACCGCCCATCATCTGAATAAAGTATTTGGTAATGGCTAATCCTAATCCTAATCCGCCATATTTACGAGTGGTAGAAGCATTGGCTTGCGTAAAAATTTCAAGGACGCATTGTTTTTGCTCTGGGGTCATTCCAATCCCATTATCACATACTTTGAACAGTATCCAATCGTTACCGTTAGTTTCAGTTTCGCGCAATACTTCCAAATAAATAACTTTTCTATCAACGTTGAATTTAGAGGCATTACTCAACAAATTGAGTATAATTTGACGAATTTTAGTCAAATCTGCCTGCATTTCTCCTAAATTAGGAGATAATTGAACTTCTAATTCATGATTATTTTTGACTAATAATGGTTTGATAGTTTGAATAATATCATTGATCATGTGAGGTAAAGAGAACGTTTCTATGTAAAGTTCCATTTTACCGGCTTCAATTTTAGAAATATCCAATATATCATTGATAAAACTGAGTAAATGTTTTCCAGCTTGGTGAATTTTAGCTATATCGCCACTTAAACTACTTGAACCAATATCCGCGACTTCTTCTTGTAACATTTCGCCATAACCAATAATCGCATTTAAGGGAGTCCGTAATTCGTGGCTCATACTGGCCAAAAAACGACTTTTGGCCAAATTAGCCGATTCTGATTCTTGTTTCGCTTGTTGCAAGGCTTCTTCTGAAGTCCGGATCGCTTCTAGCATGGCATTAAACCCTTTGGCTAACAGCGCAAGTTCATCTTGACCAATGACTTCCACTTGTACTTGCCGCTGCCCGGCTTGAATTTGTTTGACCGTAGCAGTGAGGTTTTCAATAGGACGAACAATGCGCTTACTGATCCCGATCACGATAACTAGCGCAATGATGATTGCCAATCCCGAAATCACAGTGAGGACTATTTGAAAGGTAATCACGCTCATTAATACTTTACGAGTAGGTTGTTGAACTATTAAAGTCCAACGACCTAACCCAGGGACCGCGATTTGTTGAAATGACAAAAATAATTGATTATTATCGAAGTTGCCCGTGGCTTGATTAAGAATAAATGGTGCCAGGTCTGGATAATCACTACTTAAGTTATGACCCGTCTTTAAATTATTGGGGCCGCCCCAACGTTTAGATTGCTCTGGATGTATCAAGTAGTAACCGTTGGCATCTACCAGCCAATAATCTTTTACGGTTTGCAAAAAACTGTTGGCCAATACATTCACAATCACGATGCCTGCTCTACTACCCTCTGGATAAAAGATTGGCTTCGCATAGCGCATCACCGGCTTATGAGGAACTTCAATACGACCATGCTCCTGATTCAAATCTAAGGGTGACACGAAAATTTCAGTGGGCCCTAATTTCATAGTTTGAACAAAATAATAGCGGTCCGATTTATTCTGTAATTGAGTTTGCTCAACTATCCAACTGTGCCCAGTGTCATCGGTATCTACTCTGACTATTTCTTTTCCTGTTTGGTCTAAATAACGAACTTGATAGTAGTTTCCACGACTTTGAGAGAAGGCTAAAAACTCTTGTTCTACCGCTTGTCGCGCCATTTCTACCGTAGGTGCCATTGGCGTAGTTTGTTGAGCGTATAAATATTCTTTAAGTGACTGACTATGACTTAAAAATACAATATCTTGTTGCACAAAAAATAACCAGTTTTCAATGGTATTTTTCAGACTTTTGAGTATTTCCATTTGAGTATTCAATTTGCCTTCACGTAACGCTTGACCAGACATTTGAATCGCATACCAGCCAACTATCATCGTTGGAATGAGGGCGACGATGAGAAAATTTAAGATTAACTTACTGTGAATACGTTGGTAAAATTTCATGTTAGGGTAACCAAGGTGACGGCTTTAGATTTAAGAATATTGGGTAAACTTCAATTTGTCAATTCCTGGTTAATTGATTTAAGTTGCAACTCTAATTCTTCGAATTGTTGCTGTAGTGTACGGAGTTTATTTTTGAACATGGCTTTATTGGCCATATCTTTAGTGGCAACTAATTTAGCGGTGGTTACTTTATATTCGTTTTCCAATTCGGCTTTGGCCGTTTCCAACAGGTCTTTATGTGCTTGCAATTCCATAAGTCTCAATGGTGATGGCAAATTGGGGGAAGACACTGGGGTCGTGTCCGCGATCGTGCTAGATGATAATTGTTTTAAACTTTTCAGCGTGTTAGCCAATTCAATCGCCAGATCATCGAGGGTACGATAATATTCTGGTTCGCGGTTTGGTTGCGGTTCCGGTATCCCCAAAGTATAATATCTTCCAGTGTCCTGGTCTTTTAACCAAAATGGGTAGCCACGTAATTCTTGTAATTCAGGTAATCGCTCCAGACGGTCGATAAATTCTTTTTCTACCATAAAAATGCGTCCATAATCGGCACCGACTTGTTGCAGAAAGGTATTAAATTCTGACCGGCACCATTGAGAAGCCAAATAGCCAGGCGATAAAATGAGTAGAAAAGTAGCGGTACTTTTAAGTTGTGTCTCAATGTCGGTTGAGACTGGGCGATTACCGCTTAAATTGTAATTATCCATCCATAACGAAAACGCCTCAGCGCGACCTAATTTCTGGCCAAGTAATTTTTTTAAATTGAGAATAAAGGTAGTGACCCAGCCGCGGTCGGCTCCGACCAAAGGCTCATTGTCCACGCGAGCGTAGCTAACAAAGAGGTCATTTTGGTAATTAGGGATGTAAGTTGGCATAATAGTTATTTGGGTAATGCTGAAATCTGGGTGATAAAGAAAAGAACTCTCGTTCCCAGGCGCCAGCGTGGGAATGCCGGAGGTGGCCATTCGACGCTGGCGCGTCGACACGACATTCCCACGCTGGCGCCTGGGAACGAGATAAAATTGTAAGTAGCAAATTTAAAATTGGAGCAATAAGTACTGAAGCAGAAATTCGGCGGTATTTTCCCTCACCCCCGGCCCCTCTCCCAAAGGGAGAGGGGCGAAAGAAAATAGGAGAAAATTTCTGCTTCGGTACTTAATTACTCCAAGTTTAGGACTACCGGACTTTGAATTAATTGGTCATCCAAAAACACTTGATTCTCTTCCAAACGTATTCGTCCTTGGGCAAACCAGTGAATCACTTGGGGATAAATTTTATGTTCTGCCATTAACACTCGGGCTGCTAAACTGTCTTCATCGTCTTGGGGTAGGACCGGTACTTTCGCTTGTAAAATCACAGGCCCACCGTCCAACTCCGCAGTGACAAAATGAACACTGGCACCATGCTCTGTCAGCCCGGCCGCTAACACTCGTTGATGAGTATGTAACCCTTTGAATTTTGGAAGCAATGAGGGATGAATATTGATTAAGCGTCCTCGATAATGAGCGACCAATTCCGGGGTTAAAATTCGCATAAAACCTGCCAGTGCCACGACTTCTGGTTGATAGCGATCTATTAGCACTTGCAAGGCTTGGTCAAAAGCTAATCGACTGGAAAATGGACGATGATCTAGCACTGCCGTGGGAATACCGGCCGCTTGCGCCGTTAACAAACCTTTCGCTTCGGCTTGATTACTAATTACTGCACTCAGTTGGACTAAAGGGTTAGCGGCATCGATCAGCGCGGTTAAATTGCTACCACGTCCTGAAATGAGAACGACCAATCGTAATGGGTTCATACTATTCCCTGTAAAATAATAGTTTCAGTAGGATGTGCTTGAATCTGGCCGATGTGCCAAGCGGTTTCGCCGGTTTGGTGGAGGAGTGTTAAGGCGGGGTCCAGATGGTCTGGTGCCACTATAATGACTAGACCGATGCCACAATTAAAGGTGCGATACATTTCTGCCGACGCAATATTACCTTGCTCTTGTAACCAAGTAAAGAGGGGCGGTCGTGGCCAATGGTGGGAATGGATGAGCGCACAGAGTCCGGTCGGTAACACGCGAGGGAGATTCTCTAATAGACCACCGCCAGTGATATGAGCTAACGCATGGAGGGGAAGGCGTTGCATCAGTGATAAAATCGATTTGACATAAATACGAGTGGGTGCGAGTAAGACTTCGCCTAAACTATGGCCATGAAACTCTAAATCTAAGGGCGTTTCAGAGACTTCTAAAATTTTTCGAATGAGGGAATAGCCATTAGAATGAGCACCGCTGGAGGCAATGCCAATAATGGCATCACCAGCTTGCACTTTGCTACCGTCAATGATAGCCGTTTTTTCTACTATTCCCACACTAAAACCGGCCAGGTCATAATCTTCGCCGTGATACAGGCCCGGCATTTCCGCCGTTTCTCCTCCAACCAAGGCGGCACCAGCCATCTCACATCCTTTGGCAATGCCAGTGATAACTTGAGTAGCGGTTTCTACGCTCAGGGTACCGGTGGCATAGTAATCTAGGAACAAGAGCGGTTCCGCACCCGCCGTGAGAATGTCATTGACACACATGGCAACTAAATCAATGCCAATGGTGTCATGTTTATTCATCATCATGGCCAATTTTAATTTGGTGCCCACGCCGTCGGTACTGGAGACCAGCACCGGTTGACGATAACGGTCTAAGGGGATTTCAAATAATGCACCGAAACCACCGATACCGGTTAACATTTCACGGCGAGAGGTACGTGCCGCAATGGGTTTTATGTTTTCTACCAATAAATTACCGTGGTCAATATTGACCCCGGCGGCTTGGTAAGTGAGAGCAGAAGAGGTTAGGTTATTCATGTCTTAGTTAATGATTTGGGGGTAGTGAGGCAACAGGTAGTGGTCAAGCTCTCAAACCTGACCGATCTCAATGATCGGTCAGGTTGAAACCACTTTAAACTATTACCGGTTGCCTCACTACCACGGTGGGTAATGTGGAATGCCCTCTAAGGTGACAGCGTTGGAGTCCAAATCTTCAGATTTGGAAACGCCGTCTCACCTTAACCAGTCTCGTCCAAAGCTGAAGGTTTGGACTCCAACACCGTAACTTCAGCTTAACTTAATGGCATTGCCCCCTGGCTAAAGCTGGGAATCTCCCCGGCGATTTAGGTGGTGCTTACTCCCCTCCTTACCAAGGAGGGGTTGGGGGTGGTCATGCGTAAGGTGATTACTGTTAAGTGCGTCTTATGCTTAATTGGCTTCCCAGGAATAATCCACGGTGGCGAATCCTTCTTGATAACCGTACAACTTCATTCGCATCGAGTTGCGAGTCACGCCTGAAATCTTGATGTACTCGTTGCCTTTATTAATGCCATTGCCATTGAAACCAGAATATTCAATGGTGATACCATTATAAAGTTTGTTTTTGACGCGGCTACTGTCGATCAAGGCCCCAATTTTCCAACCCACCAACGGCTCATTGGTATCGGCATCGTACAGTTGAATGTCAACATCCACTTTGGAGGTTAAGGAGATGTAAAGGTTTTTCATACCCGCCGGAATATCACCCGGCACCTCGACCAGCGATTTGTGGGCAATTTGTTGTTTAAAACTGCCATTACCTGCCGCTCTATTACCGCTTTGATTGCCTTCATAAGAATAGGTGACAGTGGCTTGGCCTTCTTTATAACCATAGAATTTCATTTGCAACTTATTGCGAGTGGTACCGGTAATTTTGATATATTCATGACCATGGTCACCGCAGACGATGCCGTTGTACCCAGAGTATTCAATAGTCACACCCTTATAATCTACACTGGCCACATTGCCATTGTCAATCAAAGCACCGATATTCCAACCGACTAATGGAATATCAGCGTCGGTATCAAACAGTTGAATATCAACATCGACTTCGGCATTTAACTCGACATAGAGATTTTTAATGCCTGCGGGAATTTCACCGGGCACGTCAACCACGGTGCGAGTAGGTACAAATTGTTCAAAGGTCCCGCCGCCCATGGCCGCACCTCCTTCAGGAAAGCAAAAGCCACTGCAATTTTCTTGGGCGTGCAGGGAAGTGAGTGTGGATAACAGGAAAGTTATCCCTAGGGTGGTTTTGAGAGTAAAGTATCGCATATTGAGGTCCTCTGTGTTTAAACTTATTAAAATGAATGATAATACCAAACGAAATATTTATGTTTGGAAGCAATGGTATGCAAACTATTTACCATGCGTAGTTATGTTGAGCTTATTACAATTATAGCTAATGATTTGGTATTTTAAAATAACTTTATATAAAGCAGTATTTATATAAGTGAATTTTAATAGGCTTAAAGGACACGACTCAGCCTTGTGTGCAACACCATTGTCAGTGTGTGAACGGCCGCAAGAGGCTTTCAGAAGTTGACAGGCCGCGGAACACACGCACACACGGGTGGGGGGGGAGACTCCGCGTGCGGGGAGGGTTGGGGATAATGCCATTAAGTTAAGCTAAAGTTACGGCGTTGGAGTCCAAAGCTTCAGCTTTG
>DZAL01000393.1 GCA_022729575.1 Thiomargarita sp. | reverse complement strand
CTATATGGATGATCCAATCACCAGTGAGACTACCGAAGGCTTTGGACTCATGTTCTTCAACGCAAGGTGGCTAGACCCCGCCATTGGACGCTTCGCTCAAGCGGATTCGATTGTTCCGCCCGGCGTTCAGGGGTATGATCGCTATGCTTATGTCAATAACAATCCTTTGCGATATACTGATCCCACTGGTCACATGTGCAGAGAAGATGGCAAAGGCTGCGACGGAGCAGACAAGGTTGGCGAAAAATCACATGGCGGAGGACTATCCGATAATAATAATTACAATATAAACGATTGGCTTTGGGATAATGTACCAAGTGCAATTGGCTATCATGGCGGAGTCAGTGGACAGATGGGAGCAGGCATTGAGCCTGGGTTCACTCCTTTCGAGTTTCTACTGTTATTCAATTGGAGATCTGGGGAGATCAGTCTTTTTTATTCATTTGAAGGGTTCATATATGGTGGATCACCAAGTCTACTTGGGGGTAATGTGTATGGTGGATTGACAATGGTTGAAGGTTTGAGTAAGAATCAATTTTATGAAGGTCCATCTTTGTTTGGGGGAGTAACTGGTGCACTTGATGTATTTGGAAAATTAGGTGCAACATTTGTCGGCGGAAGATCTATAACATCAGAAAGCGCTGCAAATGGAGAAATTCCACCTAGTCTCTTTATAGACCCTATAAGCCAGCGACCTATTGAATATCATCAAGCAAGTATTACTTATGGTGGAAATTTAGCAGGAAATGGGGTGGATTTAGGTGTTTTAGCCGGGCCAGCTTATTCGGCCGAGTTGGCATCTATTCATATACCATTTTGGCCCACAGGGAGATAATTAGTATGTTAAAAAAAGTTGAAAGATTAATTTTAGTAGCAAGTTTAATTATTATTTTCTTTGGAATATTGACGCTTATATATCTTTCACTCTCTGGAAAATTTGAAGGATGGAGAGATGTACAGGTAAGAGAAATAATAGTTTGCAACAGGGATTACACAAGCAGTAATAATGAAGACATTCGATGCAGCGAAGTGTTTACAGACAAAATTGAAGAATTGTATGTCTGCGGCGAAATAGAGACAAAAAACACAATCGTTAGCAATTTGGCTATCTTAGTATACAAGGATGGAGTTAAAGAGCCTGTATTTGTTAACGATGCGGGCGGTCAATTTCTCAACGGCCAATTTTGTCGCAAAATTGCTTTACCTAATTATAACCAAGGCGGCGTTTATCAAATAGTCATTTATTACTTTAGAACAATCGTTGCATCAACAAAATTTGAGATTCGTTAGATATGCAAAACAAAAACACTCACTTCATGAGGCTATTCTTTACTTATATGCCTCTCTCACCCCAACCGCAATCAACACTTCGACACCAACGGCAACTTCGACTCCCATGACACCCCACACTCCCACCATTCCGCCCGCCCCTGTCTTTGCGAGTACCTCCTTCACCTATGACGGCGACGGAAGGCGGGTAAAACCAGTGTTGACCACGAATCTCGGCACAAGCGCCACGATCTTCGTAGGCAATCACTACGAAGTGACCAACCCTTCGACAGGCTCAGGGCAGGCCCTCGGCAGCGGACAAACTATCACGAAGTACTATTATGCAGGAGCGACCCGTATTGCCACACTTGCACCGCACTGCGTTTGGTGCAGTGCAGGTGTGCGGAAATATACTATTCCAGAAATAGGCGACACGAGAGCGGAATACATCCTCTCTGACCACCTTGGATCAGCCAGTATCACCACCAACGCGGACGGGGACAAGACCTCGGAAGTCCACTACACGCCCTGGG
>DZAL01000266.1 GCA_022729575.1 Thiomargarita sp. | reverse complement strand
CGGTTGGGTCGACACGCCCACTTTGAGTAACGAGGCGAGTTTCAATGGCACCTTGGCGGTTGGCATCGCTTCACTCACGTCAAATTGTTGAATGAGGGAGAGATAGCCCTCTTTGTTAGCTTCCGCCGTGTAATTGCCCGCCGTTAAGCCCGTGATTTCCCAGTTGCCAGCCGCATCGGTAGTCGCAGTTTGGCCCGCGATTTGCACGGTGACACCGGCAACGGGGCCGAATTTGTCCTTAATGGTGCCGGAGGCACTGTAAGGACCTTCGTCTGGAGTGACGATAGAGTCGGAAAGGCTGAGGTCACTGGCCGCCGGTTCTCCTCCTTCAAATCCCAATACCTTCCGTACCTCATTTATCAAAATATTACATTGACTGCCTCTCAGATGACGACTTCTGGTATTAGGATCGATAGGCTCACCATCAGGTATTTGATCAACCCCCTCATTTGCCTGTGTCAGGTTCTCTTCCAACTCGGCGAGTTGCTGTTGCAAAGCGGCATTCATTTCCGCTTGTTTAGCACTCGCTTCAGCTTGCTTTGCCGCTTGATCTTCGAGAGCAGCGGTTTTCTGCGCCTGTTCGTCTATTTGCTGCTTCTGTTGAGCAATATTCTGCTGTAACTCTGCCACTGTCGCTTCTAGCCGTTGGATGATTTGCGCTTGTGTGATTACTGTAGCTTCTAATCGCTGAATTTGCAAAGTTTGCAGATGTATGGTGGCGGTCAGATGCTGAATTTGCATTCGAAGTCCTTCAATTTGTTTCTTCTGTTTTTTGAAGAGACTCGCAATCGCAACCACCCCAACCACTCCAAGTGCTACCACACCAGCAATCGCAAATGGTGCTATGGCGGGTAAACAGGGTAACCAACACGCAAGACCAGTCATCGCCCCAAGGGCGGCACTCCCTAATATTGCTGCGCCACCAGAAACGACCGCACCAACAGTTTGTTGAAAGGCATTACTGGTCATGGTACTGATTACCGACGTAACGCCACTCGTAATTGCCCCACCAACAACTCCAAGCGCTTTCTTAAAAAAGTTACTACGAAGATTATTACCAATACTACCATCAGCGTTCATTTGCAGACATTCATTACTATCCAAATCCACTAAGGCATATTCGCCTTGACTAGCAAAAACATTGAAAGTTGCTGCCACATTAGGATAGTCTGAATGTCTAAGGACTGCATTTCCACTGCGGTCTATCCAAGTGATGGTTTTGGCTTCCTGATCAACAACGGTATAGGTACGGTCCTTATGACGCACAACCGATACATTAGGTTTAGTTTCATCAACAATGTCTAAAGTACCGTCGTGATTCACTCTAACCACCACGGAGGGATCGGAAATGCTTTGGAAAGCAAATCTATTGCTGTTTTTTTGCAGGATTAGCTTTAGATCAGGCACTTTGGTATCGGTAACTTCTAAGTCACCAAAGATATTAAGATTTGCTACTACGCCCGGTGTAGCTTCATCAAGCAAGGTAACCCCACCATCTGGATTCATGATAAAGGTGCTAGTTTCAGACGGTTGCGCTCGATTTCCCTCTCTTAAATTGCTGGGAAGCACCTTTAGAGAATAACCACCATCAAGGTTGGGAGTGACCATAATGGGTGAGATAGAACCATTTTTGACGCTAACCACGAAAGGATCACCCTCTTTCACTCCTAAAGGCGTAAACGTCTCTCCGGTGGGCAAATCAATAATTCCTAACAATTGATTTATCTCATCTCCTGAGAGCGCACGGTTGATAACTCTTACGTCGTCCATACTACCGACCCATCTCTTTTCCATTGACTCGCTAATACCACCGCGTCCAATAAACAAATCACCCATAGGATTGATGCTGGTGGGCATGACTCCATCGCTCTGTCTTTTGGCGATGCCGTCCACATAAAGTTTGGTCTTGACTCCACCTTCAAATACCGCAACCACATGATGCCATTCACCATTGGCTAAATTGGTAGGGGAATCTACATCTTTAGCTCCTCCAAGACTGTTGCCATTGTCGTAAAATGCGCCCGCAACCCCCTTTGCCATGTTAATTCCATAGCGTTGGCTACCACTACCACTGTCATTGGATACTATCGCCCGAGTGTCCACACCATTATAAGCGCCTTCTACCAAGACCCAAGTAGCAATGGTGAAACTAGACAAGTTAAAAGCCGAATGTTTAGGGATTCGCAAATAATCTGAACCATCAAAGAAACAAGCTCTTCCCCGATGTCCTAATTTATCACTAACAAAGGTAACTCCTTTGTTCTCAACAGAATGCTTCAAATTGCTCTGATCATTCACTTCCCCATTGCAAGAGATATAGAGGATTTGACTGCCCAATCCACGCAACCCATCAGTATTAGTGTTTTGATTACTTGAAGTATCCACTATGGCATTATTCGACAAACCAAAATCAATTTTTATAATCTGTGGCTTTTCAGTGATGGATAATTTATAAGGTGGCATAAACCCTTCGGCTGAAAAAGGAGCAGTCAACTGCATGTCGTTTAAATCGGTGGAGATATTATAATCGCCTATACTTTGAACCACAAAGACGAATTTACCATCTGCGCCCGTAACCGCATTGAAATTTCCACCTTCACCTTTATTGATTAACGTCAGGTCCTCTAAATAGAGATCATGATTACTTAGCACTGGTTCCCCAGCGTCATGAATCCCGTTGTTGTTGGTGTCAGTAAATACTACACCAAAGATATACGAATTGTTATCAGCATGGCCCGCCATCGGGAAAGTGCCCAATACTAAAATTGCCAAACTGACTACCAACCATTGCCCAAACTCAGGTGAGGCATGTTTGTTGAGATTTGAATTAGTCATGTTGATGCTCCTTAAATTTGACAGGTGCTAGGTTTCCTAAGCCTTCAAGGCTTAGGAAACCTTGACCCTTGGTAAGTCATTGAATGTTAAAACCTCCATTAACTTGGAGGGACTACCCAACTCTAGGTGAATCCTACGCACCCTTTGGGAAAAAGTTGCGTACCCAAAAGGTGCGTAAGAGGTGCCCAACCAATGGCACTCAACTTAATGGCATTGAGCCTAAGTCAGACCCCTGAGACTAGCGTGCTGTTGCCGGTATGAGCCAACTCCAATGAAAGGTACTCATACCTTCCCAGTTAATCTCCTCCAGACCATAACAATAGGTCGTTTTAGAGGCTACCTGGCGGTCTTTATAAGAATAAGACCCACCTTGCATGAAGGCCCCGGCGGCAACAATTCGCTGGTCGTTTAGTTTAGTCACTTCCGTATAATCTGCTACTTGCCGCGAGGTGCATGTTCCATCAGCCGGCGCTTTGGCACGCCAGAGATTAAAGCCCGCCGTATCTTCCTCAGACATCGTTTCCCACTTCAAGAGAATACTGTCTTTGGCAGGTTTTGCGGTAAAGTCGCCCAAGGTAGCCAAACTAGGCCCTGCGGCTTTAACCACACGGTTCTCGAACAGAAAAGCCTCTCCTTCCGTGTCAACACTCTCGATGCCATAACAATAATTCTTGCCAGCGAGCGGTGTTTGCTCCTCGTAGGTATAAGAATTTTTCTCTACTCCATTAGCCTGGCTTGGAATCAGCACATTATTGACTTTGGTGAGGTTGGTGCATTGACCACCCGCATCTTTTGAGGCACGATAGATGTTAAATCCAACATTCACCAATTCAGCTAGGGTTTGCCATTTGACGACGACCTGGTTACGGTCAACCACTTCAGCCGCCACTACTTGTAATGCGATTAGGGGTATTTCGGGGACTTTAATACATTCCTTAGAATCACCTTTTCTTACACCAAACACTTTGTTACTAAAAGTAGAGATTGCTGCTATAACAGGTTGGCTAGGAACAATAGGCTCGCCTACAGGAATTTCATCAACTCCCTCTTGGGCCCGTGTTATTCGTTCCTCCAAATCGGCGAGTTTCTGTTGTAAAGCCGCATTGATTGCCGCTTGTTGAGCAATCGCTTCATCTTGCTTTGCCACTTTATCTTCGAGATCAGCTATTCTCTGAGCCTGTTCATCTATTTTCTGCGCTTGTTCAGCAATAGTTTGCTTTAACTCTACCACAGTCGCTTCTAGCCGTTGGATGGTTTGCGCTTGTGCTGCTACAGTCTCTTCTAATTGCTGGATTCGCAAGGCTTGTTGTTGCACGGTTGCCTGAAGCACTTGTACTTCTTTCCGCAATTTATTAATTTCCTTCTTTTGTTTGAAGAGCGTGTAAATAGCGTAACCGACCACACCAACTGCTGCAACTGCGGCACCCACGATAGCAAATTTCGTCATGGGAGCTAAACACGCCCAGCTCCAACTTGAAATACCTGTAGTCGCGGTCTTAGCACTTGCACCTAACGCCGCCGCACTACCTGTAGCAATCTTTTGAAATAAGCTTTGAGTAGCCTTACTTGTAACCGTAGTTATTGCCGATGTGACTCCTTGCCCAATAGCACTTACTACCTTTGTCCCAAGGTCTGTAAAAGCACCACGTCGACCGCTACTAATAATTTCAACACATTCGTTAGTAGCAGTATCTACCAGGGAGTAACGCCCTTCGCTATCGAAAAGGTTAAAAGTAGCGACTATGCCAGGTGCATCTGGATGAGTAAGAACAGCGTTTCCATTTCGATCAGCTAACGTCACTGTCTTAGCATCATTGTCCACAACCATGTAACTACCATCTTTATTGCGGACTGCTGAGACATTAGGGTGAGTTTCATCAACAATTTCTAAAGAGCCGTCGTGATTCACTTTTACTACTGTTGACGGACTAGAAGGACTTAGAAAAGCGAATCTATCATCGAGTCTCGGTAAAATGAGCTTCAAATCAGGAATATTAGCATCGGTCACTTCCAAATCACCAAAGATGTTAATAGTTGCCACTACTCCCGGTTGGGCTTCATCGAGCAATGTCATCTCCCCATCATTGATGACCAGGGTGGAAGTTATCGGCGGCAATCCTCTTTCACCTTCCCGCAATCCCTTAGTGGATATTCCATTCGGAGAATAGCCATTGTTTGCTGCCACCACAGAATCAGGTGTTCTATTCAGAGAATAGCCACCTTCAGGATTGGGTGTCACCATGACAGATGTCATTGGCCCCTCTTTGACTTCAAGCAGGAACGGATCATTTTCACCTGTACCTAGCGGAGTAAAAGTTTCTCCGGTCGGTAAATCAACAACTCCCGACAAGCGACTGACTTCATCTGCTGATAAAGCACGATTGAAGACTCTCACTTCATCGATACCGCCGATCCATCTCTTTTCCATTGATTCACTGATACCACCACGTCCAATGTATAAATCACCAGTTGGGTTGATACCGGTAGGCATAATGTCCTTACTTTGTGTCTTAGGGACACCATCCACATACAGTTTTGCCTTTTTACCCACCTCAAACACGGCGGCAACATGATGCCACTGACCATCGGCTAAGTTGGTGGGAACATTGGTAACCCCATCTTTACTCACAGCGGCATCCGGAGTACCATCAAGTTTTACTCCATCATCATAAAAGTTCGCCGCAACACCTTTGGTCATATTAATACCATAATGTTGAGCATCACCAAAACCTGCATGGTTAGACACTATTGCACGAACTTCCGTACCATTATAACCCCCTGCCACCATGACATAACTGGCAATGGTAAAATTAGACAGGTTAAAAGCAGGATTCTTGGGAATTCTCAAGTAATCTAAACCATCGAAAAAGCAAGCTCTTTGGCGTTTTCCAAGTCTATCGCTACTAATGAAACTAACTCCACCGTTAGCCGCATTATTTTCAACGGGGTTCTTCATATCACTGTGGTCTGTGACATCTCCATTACAAGCGATATAGAGAATTTGCCCTTTGAGCAGGTCGTTATCGGCGGCATAACTTGCGACATTAAATGCCGTGAGGGAAATGGCCAATGCGCCCATTCCAAAACGAGCGAGAGAATCTCGCCAGCCTTTCTTTTGGGATAATTCCCGTAAAGTGCCTCCACTGCTACTGGAGGCGTGTTGGTTAAAAGTTGAGTAAGACATGTTTATACTCCTTAATGGTCTGAATCAGAATTTTCAGAATTTTAGAATTAACAAAATGAGTGATTAGGTTCATTCTGTGGTGTTGGCAAAATTTGCCATTTACTGCTGGTTAGGGGGTCAGCCTATTAAATTTGACCGGGTTAAGTTTTCCTGTTAGAATGATTCGTTTCCAATTAAACTCAAATAATGTCATATAATGTCATACAGGAACTGATTATGAATATCTCTCCACATTCCCAAGTTATCCAAGAACTTGACCGACTTATCAGCGAGATGAGTACTTTGCGCGTGCAAATCTCTCGGTTAGACCTGCCATCCTTACCACGTTCCATTCGAAATGCGGAATGTTTTGGAATGTGGGCCAACCGTGAGGATTTACCTGCTTCCGCTTCTTCACGAGAATGGCTTGAACAATGGAGAAAGCAACAATGGTAGCGACCCTAATCACGGGAATATTACTAGATACCACCGTGTTAATTGACATATCTCGCGGTCATCTGGACGCGAGTGACTTCATAGATAGCATGGTTCAAAGCCACACCCCGCTATTTATTTCCGTGGTGTCGGCTATGGAATTCGTGGCTGGTTGTCGCAATCAGCGGGAAGTGGACAAAATCCAACAACTGATAGTTGACTTTTCTCTACTACCGCTATCGCCAGTAGCTTCTCTCAAAGCCTACGAACTGATGATTTCCTACAGTAAAAGTCATGGACTAAGTATCCCTGATGCTTTAATTGCAGCCACAGCGATGACCCAACAGTTGGAGCTCGCCACGGATAATGAACGCCATTTCAAAATGATTCCAACGCTGTTGGTCAAGCGTCCGTATTAAACCTCGATATTTATCTCGTTTCTGCGCTTCTGCGTGAAAACGAGAAACGACTTAATATTCCCCTCAAGGAAGGTTGAACCAGACCTGTTCATTACTCCTTAATGTGTTAATGGTCCAAATCAAAATTTTCAGAATTTTAGACCGTCTCTTAAGGCAATGTCATCGTGTGAGAACTTCTATTTGGTACGGTAAACCTCCTATTTTTTGTGAACGAGAAAACTTAACATGAACACTTCGCAATATCTCTCCGAAGAGGAACTTATAGAACGTGCGGTTAAAGCGTTGATGACGGCGTTGGGGACTGTAGAAACGATGCGTTTTTTGGCATTACCTTCCCAACCTAGCCTCGACGCGGTGGCACAACATCATCAATGGCAAGCGAGTCTGGAGAAAGAATTATTCTTTAAACAAGTCTTCTCGCCGGGTCCTCCTTAAACATACCACCCCATGCGGGTTGGTCAGCCCACGTCTAGTGGCTTAGGCACTCGATGCGGTCTGGCTGGAGTCCAAGACCGGTCTTGGACTTCCAACTTTTACAGGCAAAGTTTACCGTTGACTGCTGGTGGTAGGGGTCAATGCCATTAAGTTAAGCTAAAGTTACGGCGTTGGAGTCCAAATCTTCAGATTTGGCAACGCCGTCTTACCTTAGCCAATCTCGTCCAAATCTGAAGGTTTGGACT
>DZAL01000067.1 GCA_022729575.1 Thiomargarita sp. | reverse complement strand
CTTGGTAAGGAGGGGAGTAGCAACCACCCCCAACTTGGTAAGGAGGGGAGTAGCAACCACCCCCAACCCCTCCTTGGTAAGGAGGGGAGCACGTACCACCGGTACCGCCAGGATACTCCCCGCCTTACCAAGGAGGGGTTGGGGGTGGTTGTGCGTAAGGTGAGTGTTTAAATCTCACTCTTCAGGAATCACCTGAATTTTCACCACCGTTTCCACTTCTGGATGTAAATGAACTTCAATGTCATAAGTACCAACAAAACGTAGTGGACCTTCTGGCAAGCGGACTTCTTGTCTAGTAATTTCCACTCCGGCTACGGTTACCGCTTTCATAATGTCTAAAGCACTGACGGAGCCAAACAATTTACCTTCCACCCCCACTTTACCGGCAATGATGACGGGACCTAAGTTTTGTATCTTAGCGGCGCGAGTACGGGCATAAGCAAATTTTTCACCTTGGGCTTTTTCAAGGTCGGCGCGTTTGACCTCAAAGGTCGCTAAATTTTTAGTGGTGGAAAAAATCGCCTTGCCTTGGGGTACCAGATAATTACGAGCATACCCCGGTTTTACCTGTACGTTGTCACCTAACCCGCCTAAGTTACGAATTTTTTCGAGAAGAATGACTTGCATTGACTGAAAACCTCTATCTTGGAATTTGAATTTAGATTTGACAACTTTTCGAAAGTTGTCAAATCTGGCTTTTCGAAATTAGATTTGACAACTTTTCGAAAGTTGTCAAATCTGGCTTTTCGAAATTAGATTTGACAACTTTTCGAAAGTTGTCAAATCTGGCTTTTTCGAAATTAGATTTGACAACTTTTCGAAAGTTGTCAAATCTGGCTTTTCGAAGGATGCTTATTGATGAGCGTCGGTATATGGCAAGAGCGCCAGGAACCGCGCACGTTTAATAGCGGTAGCCAATTGCCGTTGATATAACGCTTTGGTACCTGTAATCCGACTGGGCACAATTTTACCCGTTTCGGTCACATAACCTTTCAGGGTCTGCAAGTCTTTGTAATCAATTTCTATAACCCCTTCAGCGGTAAAGCGACAGTATTTTTTACGACGAAAAAAACGAGAGCTGGGAGTATTTGTTACCATCATGAGTAATTTACCTTTGCCGGGCTGAACTTAAGTGATTGGTGAAGATTCTTCTTTAGCAGATTCTTCCTTCACCGGATAATCTTCCGCACCATAATCTTCTACTTCATCTTCTTCACCGCTACTATACGAGTCATCAGAAGATTTGTGCGATTCTCGCTCCTCTCTGACTTTGGCCAGAGGAGAAGGTTCTATCACCGCTTCATCACGCCGGATAATTAGATTACGAATGACGGCATCATTAAACCGGAACGCACTTTGTAATTCTTGTAGCACCTCATTGTTACATTCAATATTCATCAGCACATAGTGCGCTTTATGTATTTTATTAATTGGGTATGCCAATTGACGACGACCCCAATCTTCCAAGCGATGAATTTGGCCATTTTTGCCCTCAATTATCGAGCGATAACGCTCAATCATAGCAGGGACTTGTTCACTCTGATCAGGATGGACCAGAAACACAATTTCGTAATGTCTCATTAAGACTCCTTACGGATTCAGCAGCTTTATCTTTAACCAGAGATAAAGCAAGGAGAAAATATTTTATCTACACGCCAACTGGCTAACTCCACAACTGAGTTAGAGTATAGGCTTTGGCCGGTGTTGGCAATGTAATTACTTAAATTTCTATAATGGTTATCAAGAAATTTAAGGCGGTGAATTGTAACTTAATATTATTCAAATGGCAAGAGCGAGAAAAATTTTTACTTTATACTCATATTACGCATACCCCCTAGTTCCTCCTTGCTAAAGAGGGGACAATGCGCCAACTGAGTTAGCAGGAACCACTCCCCTCCTTAACCAGGAGGTGCTGGGGGTGGTTGAGTTAACTGTCGGAAAACATACTCTCATAAGCAACTGTTACACTATTGCAAAAACGTTCAATTAAGTGTTTATCTAATTCGTCCAAATGCGTAAAACCTTTGAGATAGACAAAACTTTCATATTGGGTCATATATTTAAAGTGGATAACACATTCGGTATCAAAAAAAAGCGTTTGATGATTATGTTCCGCTTGGATAATTTTCTCAAAAGTGAGGTTATCTACCACATCTTTGACCAGTTGATTGACTTTATCTTCATAGTAACCCGTGCCTGCCACAATAATATAGTGTTCCAATTGATGATCAGCTTCTAATAAGGCGGTATGACTCACCAAAGTGGAGGTATGTGAATAAAAAGAACTGCCATTTAAATTCAAAATTGACAGCAATTGTTCTAATAAACCGGCAATAAATTTTTCTAACGATTTTTGCTTAAATAGTGAAGCAGTAGAATCAATGATTTTCTCTAAACCTAAACGATAGCGATTGATAATGATTAAATCATTGTAAGTGCGTAAGGCGGTGACCAATGAAGTAAATAGTTTTTTAGCGGTTAATTCAGTTTTTTCTTTGTAATCATTAATATCATAATTTAAAATAACTTCACGCTCTGGGGCTTGACCAGGTTGACCGGTACGTAAAATAATGCGTACAAAAGGATTATGTAATTCTTGACGAATATATTTTACCAATTCTAAGCCCGCTTGATCATGTTCCATCACCACGTCTAATAAAATGACCGCTATATCAGGATGATGAGTGATTAGCTCTTTGGCCTCTGCCGCGGAATAAGCATTGAGAATGGTTAACTGTTTGTCACGGTAAACAAAATCTTCCAATGCTAAACGAGTCACCTTATGTATCGATGGCTCATCGTCTGCAATCAGCAATTTCCAAACTGCTTGAACTCGTGAAGAGGTTTTTTCTTCAACCTCTTCATCGATAAAAAATAATTCATCGTCATCCTTCATGATGGCTTTTCCTCTGCCTCGTGGCGTAATGGCCGATTTGACAACTTTTCGAAAGTTGTCAAATCTAAGTTTTCCTCGGCCTCGCGGCGTAATGGTATGTCAAAGTAAAAGCTCGCCCCTTGACGTTCTTTACTTTCACAACGAATGCTACCGCCCATATTTTGGGTCACTAAATTATAAATCACCGACAAACCCAAACCGCTACCTCCTTTACCGCGTGCAGTGGTAAAAAACGGCTCAAAGATTTTCGGTAAATTTTCTTTAGAAATGCCTTTACCATCATCATGATAATGAAAATATAAACGTTCTGGATCGAATTTAACTTCAATCGATAAATGTCCTCCCTCATCCTCATTGTAGGCATGTACTAAAGAATTCATAATTAAATTGGTAATGATTTGAGAAAAATGTCCCGGATGGGCATATAATTCAAGGTTAGTGGGGCAATCAATGTTTAGTTGATGTTTAGTTTTCTTTAATTTTGGGCGCAAACTTAATAAAATCTCTTCCAAATAGTTTTTTACATTAAATTCGCGTAATTCCAAGCTCGTTTGGTCAACGGCAATTTGTTTAAAACTACGAATTAAATCGGCCGCACGGTTTAGGTTGGGTAAAATAATATTACTAATTTCTGTCACACCGTCTAAGAATTTACGTAAATCAGTCTTTTTCAATTGACCACTGTCTAGCAAAGTGGTAAATGCTTTCACTCGTTCATCTAACATTGACGAGGCGGTGACTCCCACCCCAATCGGGGTATTGATTTCATGTGCCACACCGGCCACTAAACCGCCTAAAGCAGCCATTTTTTCTGCTTCTACCAATTGTTTTTGCGCCTTTTGTACGGTATTTAACGCAGTTTGTAAATCTTGAGTGCGTTTTTGCACCCGTTGTTCTAATTCCTCATTTAGTGTTTGCAAAGCCTCATTAGCCTGGCACAATTTAGCTTGTTCTTCACGTAATTGTTCGGCTTGTGTTTGCAACGTATTATTCATATTGGTCAAAGCACGCCCTAACTGATCTTGTTCGGAGCGGTGACTTTCTTGATTATAATTTCCAGCGGCAATCGCATTGGCTCGAGTAATCGTACTAAAAATGCTCTCTCGCAAACGTTCAAAGGCTTGAATAATCACTGCCACTTCATCGCCAATTTGAGGTGTTTCTTCTAAACCTAAACTATCTTTTGAAAAATGGTGAATTTGCCCGCTTAAATGACGAATGCGCCGCGCAAAGAAAAATGTTAATATCGCAAATGAAACTACCAAAACTAAAGCAAACACGGTCCGTTGTTGTTTGGCTTTATCTAAGACCTGACGAGCAGTGTGATAGGCTTTTTTAGTAGGAATTAACGAAACAAATTCCGCGAGTAAATCCGAAACACCATCATCAAAAAATCCAGAAGATCGGGTACGCAAATACGTAGCGGCTAAACTATCAACGGTTACGCCAGAGGGTACATTATGCGGTTGACTACTGACCCAAATACTGGAATTTTTGGGATTAACCAACGCAATAACAGACCCTTCCATGCTGGCACTGGTTTGAGTATTCGCTAAAAAACGGCTATCCATCGGTGATCCCAGTAACAAAGTGGCCACCGGCTGTTCATCATCGTTGATAAGCGTATAACTGGCTAAAACATAAGGCATATCTTCTAATGCGGTCATATAAAATTGCCCACGACTGTGTTCTACCAGTATAGGATTAGTTTGTTTGAGCACGGCGGGTAAAGGTTCCGGGAGGTGATAATAAATCTCGCGCGGTTTATCCTCGCTGTCCAATAAGAGAGCAAAACGGGCAGGAAAAAATTGCCGCATTAGCGAGGCTGACGGTAGCCAGGCGGGCAATTGCGCCTGGTATTCAATCAAGTGATCACTTTGCCAACCACGTTGCACGTAATTTTTAAATTGACTTTGATAAACTATCAATTGAGCCGCTTTAGCGTGCGCTTCCGCAAATTGATTAAACAATGAGCGATTAATTTGAGCTTGGGCATCTAACTCTTGCGCAAGCTCTTTAAAGAAGAGGTCTTGAATATCACGACCTTGAAAATAGTCCAAAACTACCCAGAGCATTCCGCCCAAGGTAACCGTTAACACTAAGGCTTGAACGGTCATGGGTGGAGTTTTGAAACGAAAACTCATTTCTCATTTCCTTTAATGGCGAGGAGGTTCACCGATTAATTCGTTTTCATGAAAGATCCAACCCGCGGCCCGCAGTTTTTGGGCACTGACAATACCGTATTTGCGAGCAATTTCATCCATATTATCAAGTACATATTGGACTAATTTTTCAGCCTGTGGATTACGTGTAGCATCGTCTTCCCAGGTAGTCAAACTTAACGTATTGTAAAGTGGATACTCACCTTTAGCTAAACGTTCTAAATCAGTTGCGGCAATAGAATTAATCATAATGGCTTTCGCTTTGCCTAGTTTATCCAAACGTTCCATCTGCCAAAGTTCCTCAAATCCAATGGCATAAGGTTTAGCCACCACTTGATTAATCATATCCGCAATATTACCCACATTGTCCAAGCGTGCGCTAAATTGCTCTTCATTATCCAGTAATAAACGCCAATGACCTGGGCGTTGTTTACAATGCAGACGACCTACGGAATCAATAAAATCGTCACCCGCAAATGAAGATGCCACGGTTTTAAAAGGCGCTGGATTAACCTCTGACCAACGGACAATCTTTCCTTGATAAATTTGTTGTAATTGCGTGTAAGTTAAATCATTGGTAGGGTTGGCTAAATTGACCATGACGACAATCGCTTCAATACCCAAGGTATGGTATTTCAAACCCGGCAAACGATCAGATTTGGCCGGCGGACAACAAAAGCCACCAATATCAATCGCCTTTTCACTCAAATCTTTAGCGGCGGTCCCACACGTACCCTCTTTTGATTTGATTTGAATATGGTTTTCTTTGGCATAACGTTCCACTATTGGCAAAATCAGTGGATAAAATTGCTGGTCGGCATCAATGGTAAGGGTCGCCCCTTTGCCCCAATCACGATAAGCAATGGGTTTGGCTTGCCAATCAGCAGGCATTTGGGTAATGTCGGTGGGGTTGCTAAAAGGTTTACCTTTCAACAGATTGTCCAGGTTTTTTTCTTCCACCGCCCAAAGGTGGCTACTTAATGATAGTGCTACAGCAAAGATTAATCCTGATGAGTAATTAAAATGGTCACGCATGAGATTGCTCTCCTTATTTTGATATAGGAAATAATATTAAAACACACTTGTTCTCTTCTCGCTTCCACGCGCCAGCGTCCCTTTCTCGCAACGTTGCCGCATGGCCCACGGCAAAAGGTTCAAAGTTTCCTAAACCTTCGAGGTTTAGGAAACTTAGTACCTGCCAGGTTTAGGAATCTTCGCCTCCGACGCATTGTCCACTGCAATCCCATGCCGGCGCATGAGAATGAGATAAAAATTAAAACCAAATTGTTCTTTCTTGTCAATGTATAATTTATAGTATATACTTTAAATTAGTTTACTCGCTTTAACATCCCTGAAAAATTTAAATTTATTGATTAAATATATTTAATATCATTAAAGCAGACTTAACTCTCACCTTACGCATGACCACCCCCAACCCCTCCTTGGCAGGCAAGGAGGCAATGCCATTAAGTTAAGCTGAGGTTACGGCGTTGGAGTCCAAATCTTCAGATTTGGCAACGTCGTCTTACCTTGACCAATCTCGTCCAAATCTGAAGATTTGGACTCCAACGTAGCTTAACTTAATGGCAGTGAGGCAAGGAGGGGGGTATCCTGGCGGTGCCGGTAGTGCGTACTCCCCTCCTTACCAAGGAGGGGTTGGGGGTGGTGGTGCGTAGAGTGAGTTAATTCTTATTTGCTAAGACGTAACTCCATATTAAGGCTGTTTTGTATTCAACCACGAGGAGAAAATCAAATGCCCTCCGTAGCTCATCAAGAAGATGATGATTTTCTGTTTGCTGAAGAAAATGAAATCAAAGAGGTTGCCACCGAAGTACAGCCCACTTGGAAAGTCATGATCGTCGATGATGAACCCGCCGTTCATGAAGTCACACGTTTAGCCATTGGTAAAATCGTTTTTCAAAACAAAGGGTTAAATTTCGTTGATGCCTATTCCGGCGCAGAAGCTAAACGTTTAATTTTAGAGCATCCCGACACCGCTTTGGTGTTACTCGATGTGGTCATGGAAACCGATGATGCGGGTTTGCAAGTGGTGCGTTATATTCGAGAAATTGCGAAAAATCATTTTGTCCGCATTGTGTTACGCACGGGACAACCCGGACAAGCACCAGAAACTGAAATTATCCTGAATTACGATATCAACGATTACAAAGAAAAAACCGAACTCACTAGGCAAAAACTCTTAACCACGGTCATTTCTTGCTTGCGCTCTCATAATGATATGATGACTATTGAGCAAAATCGTCGTCAATTAATCGACAATGAGCGTATTTTAAAACTGGCCAAACGTTCAGCCGAATCGGCAAATCAAGCCAAAACTTCTTTTCTCTCTAAAATGAGCCATGAATTACTCACACCTTTGAATGCTATCATTGGTTACAGCGATCTTTTACAAGAAGAAGCCGTCATGGCCGGATTAGATGATTTCATCCCGGATATTCAAAAGATTAGTGAAGCGGGTCAACGTTTAAGTCGTTTGTACACTTGTATTTTAAATATTTCAAAAATTGAAGCCGATAAATTACAAGTATCCCCCGAAGTGTTTAATATTTGTGAGTTAGCCAATGAAGTTATTTTAACCACTCAAGCACAAATTCGTCATAATCATAACCAATTACAATGCCAATGCACTGATCTCGGTATGATGCAAAGTGACCGTAATATGTTGTACCAAATTTTGAGTTCGTTGTTAAGCAACGCGGGAAAATTTACACAACGCGGTTTAATAAAGCTAATCGGACAACGTATCACCAAAGAAGAGAACAAAGAATGGTTAGTTATCAAAGTAGTAGACACTGGCATTGGCTTAACTATCGAAGAAATGAATGCCATTTTTCATCCTTTTACCCAGTTAGATAATTCAACCACCCGTATTTATGAGGGTGCAGGTTTAGGTTTAGCCATTGCAGAAAATTACTGTGAAGTGTTAGGCGGTACCATTTCTGTAGAAAGTAAAAAAGGGGAAGGTTCAACTTTTACCTTAGAAGTACCCATCAATATTTTAGATGAGTTATAATTTTTTAATAAATCCAAAGAGCAAAAACGTTGGAGTAGAGGTTTTAGTTGGAGTATTAGTTGGAGTAGAGGCTTTAGCCGGAGTAGAGGCTTTAGCCGCACTGCCATTAAGTTAAGCTAAGATTACGGCATTGGAGTCCAAATCTTCAGATTTGGCAACGCCGTCTTACCTTGACCAATCTCGTCCAAATCTGAAGATTTGGACTCCAACGCGGCTTAACTTAATGGCAGTGAGGCTTTAGCCGTGGGTCGGCCCAGATCACGTTTAATAGCGTACCGAGACCCCCACCAGCTAAAGCCTCTACTCCAAGATTTGTACCGAGACCCCCACCGGCTAAAGCCTCAATGCCATTAAGTTAAGCTAAGATTACGGCATTGGAGTCCAAATCTTCAGATTTGGCAACGCCGTCTTACCTTGACCAATCTCGTCCAAATCTGAAGATTTGGACTCCAACGCGGCTTAACTTAATGGCATTGCGGCTAAAGCCTCTACTCCAAGATTTGCACACTATGTTCCTATCTTTTTAGTTTTTAAAACGGCATATTATTATGAAAAAATTACCCTGGTTGATCTGGTCAATAGCGAATTTTTTACCCCTATTGGCCCATGCGGCAAATATCGCAAATACGGAGACATTAACCCAATTTTTAAAAGAATTGCGGACCTTACAAGCTCATTTTGAACAAAAGTTATATAGTGAAAAAGGTAAGCTCCTAGAAACTTCACAAGGTCAAATGTTTATTCAACGTCCAAACCAATTCCGCTGGAATTATCAACAACCTTATCAGCAATTGATAGTGGCAGACCAGAAAAAAATATGGATTTATGACCAGGACCTGGACCAAGTGACGATTAGAAATTTGGATAAAGCGTTGGGTAGTACGCCGGCTCTATTACTCAGCAGTGGGAATAAATTGGAGGAAGATTTTTTTATTACTCCGCTGTCTGCTCATAGTAGTCTCAGTCGGTTTGACCTCCGTCCAAAAGATGCACAAGCTCAATTTACGAGCATTCGCATAACTCTGCAAGGACAAACCCTGCAAAGTTTAGAATTAGAGGATAATCTAAGCCAACGCAGTGTCATTATATTTAATCAGATTAAACGCAATGAGCCTTTAGATGAAGGTTTATTTATTTTTACGCCACCTGCCGGGGCCGACATCGTGGAAGACAAATGATGGCACCTGCCAGATTTAGGAAACCTAGCACCTGGGTGTTAATACCGCCATTCCCGCTCATTATTTTCATAACTTACTGATTAATATAATTTTTACCATAAAAACTTCGCGACAGGCCATGCTTATTCTTTGATTTTAAACAAAAAATATGTTGTTTAATTTCAAAAAGTTACATTACTCTTTCGTAAAGTTTATAGTGTAAAATATATATAATTTTCAATTATTTATTTGAAATTTGAGCGGGAATAGCTGGTGTTAATACCGCCACTGGTAGGCATGGACTACCAAAATGTGTTATCATGGATTCTGGCAATCTTAATTGCCTATCATCAACCGACAATTCAAACTACTGAATTGTCCTAATTAATCAAAGGAAATTTGATATGTTCACAAAACTCAAAATCTCACTGGCCACTCTAGTTACGGCCGGCATACTATGTGGTTCCCCCACCGTGTTAGCCCAAGATTTGGACAGTGGTTGGAAAGAAAAACTGGGCAACCTTTGGGAAAATACCAAAGCCAAAACCAGTGAAGTCACCGCCAGCGTCAAGGAAAAATTCTCTCCCGCGAAGCCGGTCGAAATTGGCATTGCTTATGGCACCGAGAAGAAAGAATGGTTAGAATGGGCGGTGGCTGAATTTGCTAAGACCGAAGAAGGTAAAAAGGTTAAAGTCAGCCTCATCCCCATGGGTTCCGTTGAAGGTGCCGAAGCTATCCTCAAAAAAGATGAGGCCGCTAAAAAAATTCACGTCTGGTCTCCTGCCAGTAGCCTCGTCAAAAATCTCCTCTTGGATCCCTGGAAAAAAGACACGGGTAACGACCCGATTGCTTCCGATGCTATGTTAGCCCTGACCCCGATGGTCATCGTGATGTGGGAAGACCGTTATGAGGCTTTTATGAAGAAGTATGGCGAGATGAATTTTAAAAACCTCGCCCAAGCACTCAATGAACCCACGGGTTGGAAAGCCATCAGTGACAATGCCAAATGGGGATTTTTTACCTTTGGTCACACACTCCCCACTAAATCTAACAGCGGTCTTCTCACTCTGGTTCTCATGGCCTACGATTATCAACAATCTCGTGACCTCACTGCTGAACAAATCATGGACCAAGCCTTCCTGGATTGGCTAAAAGGTGCCCAAAAGAACATGACGGTTAAAGAGGAAAGCACGGGTAAATTGATGAATGCCATGGCGATTGGAGGTCCCAAATACAATGCCGTCATGGTTTATGAGAACCTGGCCTTGGCCAGTCTGGATGCGGCTAAAGGCAAGTGGGGAATCAATTTAAAGGTGGTTTATCCTAGCCGTAGCGTGTGGAACGACAATCCTTACTACATCCTAGACGTTCCTTGGACGGATGAAGACCACAAAACCGCCGCCAAACTGTTCCAAGGTTTTCTGCTTGGTGATAAAGCCCAAAAAGTAGCGCGAGACCAATATCTACTCCGTCCTGCCAGCATCAATGTTCCCATTTTGGACGACACCAGTCCTTTTACGAAACTCAAAGACGTGGTCCAGATTGATGTGACGACCATAGATTCACCTAGTGCGGAGATTATGAAACAACTGCTGGAAGCCTGGGAACGGAATGCTAAATAACTGGTAGTGAGGCACCAAG
This sequence comes from Thiomargarita sp., assembly GCA_022729575.1. GTDB lineage: Bacteria > Pseudomonadota > Gammaproteobacteria > Beggiatoales > Beggiatoaceae > JAABRD01. The sequence goes on along the minus strand of DZAL01000067.1, from coordinate 16,322 downwards.
TAGTGGTAAGGTCAGGAGTTAAACTTGCCAATTATCGGCACCGCACCCAAAAAACTAAGTTTCTTAAAAAACTTAGTTTTTCACCTCATTACCACGCTCCGCGTGGTATCACCTCGTTACCACGCTCCGCGTGGTAATGCAGCCAGGTAGCCAGGTAGGGTGGGCAAACGTCTTTTGGTTGGCCCACCTATTTTGATGGGGGAGTGTTTGGTGGGCAACGGTAAGGCGCGTTGCCCACCCTACCTGGCTACCTGGCTACCTGGCTACACAATCCCAGGCCACCACCGTAGAATCACTTATCAAAGAAGCGTTGCAACAATATTTGTCAACTTCGGCCCGTGAACCCGTGGTGCCTGCCAATGAGCCGAAGAAATATTCTTTCATTGGTATTGGCCGCAGCGGCAAGAAAGACATTTCGATAGTGGAATAAATCTGGATTCAAAATTAAGTAAACACGGAGACTCACTTATGGTAAATATTTCGGCAACCACATTCCAAAATCACTTGTTTGACTATCTTGAAACAGCCCAACAAGAAACGGTGGTCTTAGAACAATTGGGTGAACCTATCGCGGTGTTGGTGTCGTATCAAACCTATCAACAATTGTTGAACCCACCGCTAGAGTACGATGAAGAAGTAGCAAACGGTTTACAGGCTTTAGACCAGGCTCCATCAGTCATACCGCCTTCGCAAAAAGTGGAAGAGATTATGGCGTGGTTAAATAAAACGGACTAGCCAGGTTATAGACATTCCCCAAGGAGGAGAACCATTGTTTAAGAAAAATGAAACTGCCAAACGGGCTAGAATTGAATTTTCCCCGCTGTTCCGTTCTTCGTATCAGGCACACCTGGAAACGTCACCTAAAATTGCAGAGAAGTTGGAAAAGTTCTTAATATTCAAACAATAACGTCCACCCAAACGGTTGCCCGTAGGCTTTAGTGACCATACCTTGAGTGGAAAGTTAGACGGTTTAGAGAATGTCATTTGGAGGGCGATTCTTGTCTGATATACACGGATAAGAAGGAGGTTGTCAAACTCATCATTATCTGTACTCATGACGAATTAAAGCAACGAGGGTTAGCGAAAAAGATTATGGATTTTTTAAAATAACCGATAGTGCTGAAATCTGAGTGACATAGTAAGATTCTACGGATTACGCAGATGGAGACGAAAAACTAATTAGAAAACATCAGGTACTACCTATTTTTGAGCGTGGCAACTGCCTCTTTATCGCTGGTGAGTTTAAGTGTCGTGACGCCGAGCGTCCTCACTGCATTACCACGCGGAGCGTGGTAACGAGGTAAATAGATGTTTTACTTTGAAACAGCCCTCCTCTGGGAGAGGGGCCGGGGGTGAGGACTAGGATCCTCAAATTAGATTAAGAACGTACAACTGTACGGAGATAATATTATGAAACAACGATTATTATTAATTTCACTGACGACGAGTTTATTAATAGCATGTGCCTCCTCGCCCAAGAATCCAGAGGGGCCTAGTGCACAGCATGGTTTTTCCACTGCCCTTTCCGGCCTACAACATTTGTTGCTATCACCGCTACAAATTGCAGTGGGACTATTAGAAGGAATTGCTTCAGTCCCTTATTATTTATCTACCAGTCTCAATGAAATTAACCAAGGTTTAATTCAAGCGCAAGCGAAAATTAATTTAGATGACACCTACGAATCCGCTTATGGAAAACGTTTAAGTGAAGTACCTGACAATGGGGATACGGGCGTGTTTTTCTCACGCATGAAACATGCTACCGAATATTTTCAAAAAGTTCTCAAACAATATGGCGTAAGCAACAACGAGCAATATATTTTAACCAGTTTGGAAGACCAAGCAGGAGAATATGTATTGTTAGCGGTCGTGTTTCGTCCAACCGCTTCGATTCAAGTACGAGATAAGCAAAATAGTAGTAGCGTGCGCGTGTTTACCAGAGCCGACCGTTTATTTTATGAAGCATTTCAGCAAGATGCGAATGGGCGACCATTAGATACGGTGATTGATTGGACTGGACTACCTAAAAGCGCCATCTCTTCCCAAAAAGCCCAAGCCATTCTCATGACTCTTTCTGCCAATGCCGTATTAAATGGAAAACAAAGTTCGACCTATTGGGCCGCTGAACGACGTTGGTTAGCAGGTCAAGTACAACAAGTAGTGTCCGAGCAAGAACAATCGGTCAGAGGAAAATTGGGATTGTAAGACCAATGAGCGTCACGCCCAACCCCCTGGTGGGTAATAAGATTAGACCTCCGAGGTCTAATTCTGCTCGTTCCCACGCGGCGCGTGGAGTCCAAGACATGTCTTGGACTCCAACCCGCACTGGTAATAATTTTTATACCAGGTCACAAATTGATTGATGCCAACCTCAATCGAGGTCTGCGGTTTAAACGCCACCTCTTTTTCTAAATCCGCAATATCGGCGTAGGTGGCCGGCACATCTCCTGCCTGTAACGGCATTTTTTGTTTTATCGCCGTTTTTCCCAAAGCCTGCTCCAAGGTTTCAATAAAAGTCATCAACGCCACCGGATTATTATTACCAATATTATAGAGACGATAAGGCGCAAGACTACTGCCAGGATCCGGTGAATCTCCAGACCATTTCAGATTCGGTTGCGGAATCCGCTTTAATACTCTGGCGACACCTTCAACAATGTCATCAATGTAAGTAAAATCACGTTGCATCTGACCATAATTATAGACCTCAATCGGCTCGTTAGCTAAAATGGCTTTAGTGAATTTAAATAAAGCCATATCAGGTCGCCCCCAAGGACCATAAACCGTAAAGAAGCGTAAACCGGTGACCGGCAGTTGAAATAAATGAGCGTAGGTATGCGCCATCAATTCATTGGCTTTTTTCGTGGCGGCATACAATGAAATAGGGTGGTCGACATTATGATGCACCGAAAACGGCATTTTGGTATTCAGTCCATAAACCGAACTAGAGGAAGCAAAAACGAGATGTTCAATGTGTTGCTGTCGGCAATTTTCCAGCAAATTAATAAAGCCGACGATATTGCTATCTATGTACGCATAAGGATTTTCCAATGAGTAACGGACCCCGGCTTGGGCGGCTAAATTAACCACCCGATTAATTTTTTCAGTGAGAAATAATTCAGTGAGACCAGCGCGGTCGGCTAAATCCAGTTTAACGAAACGAAACTGAGGATAGTTGGTGAGTTGAACCAGACGAGCTTGTTTAAGTTCGACCTCGTAGTAATTATTCAGATTATCCAGGCCAATAATTTGTTCGCCACGCTCTAGCAGTCGTTTGGCCAAATGGAAACCAATGAAACCGGCAGCCCCGGTGATGAGAATTTTCATAGTTAGGAATTTGAGATTTGACAACTTTTCGAAAGTTGTCAAATCGATCTGTTGGTTAGAAATTTAGATTTGACAACTTTCAACAAGTTGTCAAATCTCGATGGATTTTAGATTTGACAATTTTCAAAAAGTTGTCAAATCTCGATGGATTTTAGATTTGACAACTTTTTAAAAGTTGTCAAATCTCGAATTTAGATTTGACAACTTTCGACAAGTTGTCAAATCTCGAGTTGTCAAATCTCGAATTTAGATTTGACAACTTTCGAAAAGTTGTCAAATCTCGAGTTGTCAAATCTCGATGGGTTTTAGAGTCTGCCATCTACTATCTCGGTAGGTAAAATCGCTTTAACATCATAGATCACTGATTTGGGTTTAGTCATGGCTTTAATTTCCGCAATACTCATTTCACAAAATTGTCGATGCGCCACTGCCATGACCACCGCATCATACTGATTTTTCTTCGGTACATTTCTAATTAAATCTAAATTATACTCCTGTTTCGCTTCTTTACTATCGGCCCATGGATCGTAAACGTCAATTTTTGCACCATAACCTTTAAGCTCTTGAATAATATCAATCACACGAGTGTTACGTAAATCTGGGCAATTTTCTTTAAAAGTGAGTCCCATGACTAAAATCTCCGCGTGAGCAACCTGGATGCACTTTTGAATCATGAGTTTAACAATTTCGGTGGCCACATAGAATCCCATGTTATCGTTAATTCGCCGACCCGCTAAAATCATTTCTGGATGATAACCCACATCTTGGGCTTTTTGAGTCAGATAATAGGGATCCACGCTAATGCAATGGCCACCAACGAGACCAGGGCGAAACGGTAAAAAATTCCATTTAGTGCCCGCGGCGGTTAACACTTCTGAGGTATCAATCCCTAAACGGTTAAACAAGAGAGCCAATTCATTTACCAGAGCAATATTAACATCTCGTTGTGTATTCTCGATGACCTTAGCGGCTTCCGCGACTCGAATGCTACTGGCCTGATGGGTGCCGGCAGAAATGATACTCCGATATACTTGGTCAATCAAATTAGCCGCCGCCGGGGTGGAACCCGAAGTGATTTTAACAATATTGGTTAATCGATGAGATTTATCACCAGGATTAATCCGTTCCGGACTATAACCCACAAAGAAGTCTTGATTGAATTTTAGTTGAGAGTATTGTGCTAACAGGGGGACACAAACCTCTTCAGTGGCGCCAGGATAGACCGTGGATTCATAAACCACAATATTGTCAGCCGTCAAACGTTTGCCAATAGTGATACTGGCTTTTTCCAGAGGAGTCAAATCTGGATGTTTATGATTATCTAATGGCGTGGGGACCGTAACGAGGTAAAAATTGCACTCGCTGAGGTCGTTAGGGTCAACGGTATAAGTCAACTGTTTAGCCTGAATCAATTCTTCAGAGGACACTTCTAAAGTATGGTCAATACCAGCCTTCAATTCAGCAATTCGTTCCATATTCAAGTCAAAACCGGTGGTAGGATAACGTTTACCAAATTCTACGGCCAGTGGTAAACCAACGTATCCTAAACCAACGATGCCTATTTTGATGTTATCTAAAGTGAGCATTAGTAATAACCTCTAATAAATAATATTTCGTTCCCACGCGCCTGCGGTCAGCGTTATACACCAGTTTTTAGGTACGGATTTACGTCTTCCAATAATTAGCACGCTCAGGAAATATCCAACGTACTCCGCCTCGTGGATCCAAACAATCCCCCTGATAGCGTGGAATCAAATGAATATGTAAGTGCATCACCGTTTGACCTGCAACTATACCATCATTGATACCAATATTATAACCATGAGGATGATACTCCTCCTCCAAATAGGTTTTCATTTCTCGCAATAACTGCCACAAAGCCCTTTGCTCAGTGTCCGTCGTGTCAAACCAAGAGGCAACATGACGCTTTGGAATAATCAAACTATGCCCTGCGGCTAACGGATAACCATCTTTAATTGACCATGCTAACTCATTTTCTATGACAATTTTAGGTGTTTCCAGATGACAAAAATGACAATTTAAATTATTTAAATTATTTAAATTCATATAGTTACCAATTTTAGTTAACAAAATAACGCCCAAATCAAAGCCGGGACTTGTACTATTTGGGTAATTATGATAAAGTAAAATAACTGACTTGAGTCAACCACCCTGGCCCCAATGCCATTGCCGTTAAGGCTTTAGTTTAGCAATTTCGAACCTTACCAGTTTTAGGCTTCCTAAACCCCACAGGTTTAAGAAACCTCGGCGATTCTAAGTTTCCTAAACCTCAAAGGTTTAGGAAACTTTGAGCTTTGTCAATAATTCCAACGACTCAACAACTTAACGACCCACCAAATTTAATAATGGTGAATAGAATAGGACCGCGAGGAAAAGTAACTATGCCTTTGGAAACCTTTGGTGAAGAAAAACTCTACAATTTGGAACGCATTGGCAGTTTTGGTAAATTCTACACTGGTAATTCTTTTCCGATTGAATATCTGATGACCACTTTCAGTTCAGCTGAGTTATCCGAATTGACTTTGGCACGAGATATTCAACCTGAGCACATCGATTTTGAACTGCTCTTGCAACGTGATATTGACGAAGAGCGAGTACGCTCAGAAATGGAACCTTATCTGAATCCACAGCAATTAACGCCATCCGAATTGCGTTCTCGAGCCGTCTTTTTTCCACCATTGTTGGCCGCCATTGTGCCCACCAAAGGCAAAGTCATGGCCGCCTATTATACCGATGAGCAAGGCGATATTCAAGTTACTACAGATAAACAGAAACAACATATTATCCGCGAATGGCCGGGCCTGTTTAAATTGACCTATTTTGCCAGTAACAGCCCCGGTGCTTACCGTTTACACATTTACAAAGGACAAGAGGAGGACACCATTGAAGTGGGAGTACAACGGGAGCCGGTTCAGCTAGAAATTCGGTTAGCCAAAGGTAATCAATCTGGCTCTCGACTGGTCATTATCGACGGACAACATCGTTTATTCACCCTGAAAAAAGTTTATGAAAAACATCCAGAATTACTAGAAAATTTGGGCGTACCCGTCTGTATTTTATTTGCCCCCAATTCGACGGAACAAAAAAATCGTGAATATGCCTCGTTGATTCGAGTACCCACCGTCCCCGAAGTCTTTCGCCACCTGTTTGTGGATGTCAACAGCACCGCCAAACAAGTCAGTGGTCATTTCAATATTTTACTCTCGGATGATAGCATTGGCAATATTACCTGTCGTAAATTTTGTGATGACGTGTTAACCACCAAAGACCATGAAGGACTGGCGGTCATTGAATGGAATACGAAAAACAAAAAACATTCGACCATTATTACTCGTTCCTACTCACTCACCAGTATTGGTATTATCGATAAAGCCTTGGCTGAAAGCATCGGCTCACGTAAATCATTGCTCAAGTATCTGTTAAATTTGGAAGAGATTAAACCAGAATTATATCCAAATGGTGAAGATGACCTCGATTATCCAACCATTCAATGGGACAAGTTTTCCCTCAGTCAAAAACCTCTGATTGAACAACAAATTGATAACTATTTAATTCCTTGTTTAGAACTAATATTTTTTCAAACCGCTACCTTTAGCACGGCGTTTAAAATTTTTCTCACTCACTTAAATAAACTGAAAAAATTAGCCAACAGCGATCAGCAAGATGCGATTGAAGCACGACCCGCGTTGGCACAAATAATAGATTACCTTCCCATCGGCGAAGGCAAAACGTTTGACGGGGTCCGTCTAGTCTATAAAAATTTTGAAACCGCGGTGGCACAGGAGCGTGAAGCTAAATTAACCCCGATTATTCAATATGCGCTATTTCAGCGGGCCCTCTTTGAAGCCTGGGCACAATTGTTGGAAATCGGCCGCTCCTTCAGTATTGACCCGCGGCCAGTGACTAAAGGGTTTACTAAATTGCTAGAGTTAGCGTTACAGACGCAAGGACGATTGTTAGCGGTTGATCGGTTATATATGCAGTATACCGTGTTTGCCGGTAATCGCATTATTGGGCGCGAAGAAACTAAACGGTCATTGACTCAATTATTACTCGCGCCGTTAGGGAATCCAGCCTATGCCGAAATGGTAGGCAGTGAAATTGGCGTTACCGCGGAGGAAGTTGAAGCGTTAGTAGAAAGGTTGCAGGAAAGAGGACAAATCGCCGCCTTAGAGTTTCAAAAAAATTATGAAGCCGCCTGTAAGCGAACTTTTAAAACTAACTATCGGCTTGATTTGTCTATCAAAGGCCCCGAGCGTGATGAATTAATCGAAGCCGAGGAAGAGCAAAAGCGTCATTTGCGAGAACTCAAAGAAGGCTGCCGGACTAAAGCCAAGGTCTCCAATTGGTTTGATGATTTAGTGGAGGAACATTTGAAAGAAGATATAGAATTAGCGATTGCGGAATTAACTGAATATTTAGGATATGCGAATTGATGACATCGATATGAATCCACTTCAACCAAGCAGTAGCCAACGCGGGGTCGATAAAATAGCGCGACTACCTATAACAACCATCATTCCAGATGACCGTAAATTACTACGTAAACCAGTCTGGATTCGTGCCAAAGTGCCTAATAGTGCGGTCGTACACCAGTTAAAACAAACTTTACGTCAACACCAATTACACACCGTCTGTGAAGAAGCCTCCTGCCCTAATCTCAATGAATGTTTTTCCGGTGGAGTAGCTACTTTTATGATTATGGGCAATCTCTGTACCCGTCGTTGTCCATTTTGCGACGTAGCTCATGGTCGACCTGAGCCATTATCACCGGTCGAACCCTTGCAATTAGCCGAAACTGTGGTTGCCATGCGCTTAAATTATGTCGTCATCACCTCAGTGAATCGTGATGATTTACGCGACGGTGGAGCCACGCATTTTGCGAGTTGTATTCAAGCGATTCGCGCTCACTCCTCCAAGATTAAGATTGAAATCTTAGTGCCCGATTTCCGCGGCCGGTTGGACTTGGCCCTGACCGCATTTGATTCTGAAGAGACGTTACCAGACGTGTTTAATCACAATGTAGAAACCGTACCCCGGTTATACCACACCGTCCGCCCCGGTGCCGATTATCACTGGTCTTTACAATTATTGCAACGATTTAAACGCGAACATTCGCACGTCCCCACCAAATCTGGTCTCATGTTAGGACTAGGAGAAGACCTGACCGAAGTGGAACAGGTCATGCGCGAGTTACGAGACCATAAATGCGAGATGCTAACCTTGGGGCAATATTTGCAACCCACTCGCCATCATTTGCCCGTACAACGTTATGTCACACCAGCCGAATTTGCTCAATTGGCGGACCTGGGCACCGCACTGGGCTTTAAAAATATTGCCAGTGGCCCCATGGTACGTTCCTCCTATCAGGCGGAACAACAGGTGACGGGGATGACGACTTAATAATTCACCTTACGCATGACCACCCCCAACCCCTTAACAAGGCTACTCTATGCACACCACTGCATTTCTGCTCGTTCCCACGCGAAGCGTGGAGTCCAAGACATGTCTTGGACTCCAACCCACGCGGAGCGTGGGAACGAGAACACCATATAGGAAATTTATGGATTGATACTAACTATTATTTTATTAGAATTGAACAATTTATTTATTTGAAACCCCTAACTTCTTTAGGAGACAACATGAGCAAGCTACTCACTACTTTGCCTAAGATTGTTTATCATGGTACCACGTCAGACAAAAAACAATATTTGTCACTGACAGACATTAATACCATTGACCTTATGAAAGGAAATAAAACCGCAGATTTTGGACAAGGATTTTATGTGACATCCATAGAAAAACAAGCTTTAGCTTTTGCCAGATATAGAGCAAATTCTGTTAATGATGACGTAGTGAAAGACGTGATGAAACTAGAAAGACCTATTATAATCAAGTATCAGCTAGATGTTGATTTGATGAAAGAATTTAAAGAAAAAATTTTTTCAAGTCCGAATGAGGAATGGGCCGAATTTGTGTTTAACAATCGTGTAGGAAAAAAGTATGCAATATCCAATTCACTTAATATTGACAAAAAATATGATTATGTTTATGGGCACGTAGCAGATGGAAAGGTGGCTCTCATAGCGAATCAATACAAATATGATAAAATTGATATAAATCAGTTTTGTCAGCAAATCCAACCTAAATTTCCAACACGAAATGATCAACTTTCTTTTCATACTAAGAAAATATTTGATTGTTTGGCATATTTGGAGGTGATTGAAGATGACTCTTACCGTTACCACAGAAGATGAAAAATGGATGCGTCAAGGAGTAATCAGAGAATTGATAGAAACCCATGGTTATCTGAAAAATCAAGCTATTCAAATCTTTGAAAACTCCTCCTTATTGAAAATGTTACATCGGGATCCGGAATATGCGTTTCATTACGATACCGAATATTGGGCCGCACAAGTGATTGAAAGGCTCAAGAAGAATAATTAATTATCTCGTTCCCACGCGCTGGCGGTCAGCCTTAGACACCAGTTTTTAGGTATTTGATTTACCAAGATTTTAATAAGTGTGCCCACTTGAGGTCTGTCGTTATAAATCAATTGGTTATCGAGGTGCCGCAAGACTGGTGTCTAAGGCTGACCGCCGAGCGTGGGAACGAGAGGATAGAGTGATATCCGATTATAAATGTATGATTAAAATAATGTTTGTAGTATATATAAAAGTGTGGTAGTCTAAGTAAATTAGGTAGTCCCTCCAAACCAATGGAGGTGTTAACATTCAATGAGTTATCAAAGCTCAAAGTTTCCTAAACCTTTGAGGTTTAGGAAACTTAGAATCGCCGAGGTTTCCTCAACCGGTGAGGTTTAGGAAACCTAAAACTGGTAAGGTTTAGGAAAGTTAACACCTGGATTTTAATACCTCCATTAGTTGGTAGGGACTACCGAAATTTTGGATTTGATTTTCTAAACTATCCATCCTTTTAAAGGAGATTAAATGAAGTACCACCCGACCAAAATATTAAATATTAAAATTAATTACCATTATTAATTCACTATAAATACCATAGTAATAGTACGAATATAAATGAATAATACTATACTTGCCTTTTTCTTTCCATTCTGTTAAAAAGGGCGATTAGATTAATTTATCATCAATCCATAATCCATTTAATCAATTAGGGGTAAAAATATGGCTAGAGTATGTGTGATTACCGGTAAACGGCCAATGACCGGAAATAATGTTTCCCATGCGAATAATAAAACTAAACGTCGTTTCCTACCTAACTTACATATCCATCGGTTTTGGGTACCTAGTGAAAATCGTTGGGTAAAGTTACGACTAAGCCATCAAGGTATGCGTATGATTGATAAATCCGGCATTGAAAAAATATTGGCGGATTTACGGCTACAAGGCGTGAAATTGTAGCCAATCATTGATTGGCCAATTCGTTTAACAAGGTATGGTCAATCAATTTAGTCACCCGATAAGTCACCATCTCTTGACTTTTACCTTTAAACTTCATGGGATCTAGGGGTTGGGCAATGACCTGGTGTTTAACTTGAGCGTAAGTATTAGCACCCATCAGCACTTCAGTGGGTTTAGCTTGGCCACAGATACGAGAAGCGACATTGACAATATCACCAATGGCGGTGTATTGATAATGCCATTGTGCCCCAATGTTACCGACCAGCGCCTCACCGGTGTTGATACCTACGCCAAAATAAAAAGGTGGATGTGTTGGATGACTGCCTTCTAATGCCTGGTATAAGATTGCCAGCTTTTGCATCGTCAAGCCAGCTTGCACCGCCCGATAAGCGTGGTCAGGTTGCGCATTGGGGGCATTGAAAACGGCCATTACCGCATCCCCCATATAATTTACTACCACGCCCCCGGCTTCGCCAATAGCCGTGGTGGCAATCTCCAAACAGATATTTAACAATTCAATGGTTTCAGCAGGAGAAAGTTGCTCACTGATACTGGTGTAATTTCGTAAATCGGCAAACAGAATAGAAATTTCACGTACTTCGCCCCCTAATTCTGGTGCAATTCGATTTTCGAGCAACGCTTTACCTACTTCTCTGGGCACATAACGTTGCAAAATAAAATCTAAACGTTGATTAGTTTCATCTAATTTTTGCTGCAATAGTTTCAACTCGTTGTGTTGTTGAGTTAAGGTTTGTTGAATACGGGTCCAGGCAGACATATCTGAAAGTACAATCAACAAAAAAGGCTCTTGAGTGCCCTCTTCATCAGACAAGTAGCGTAATATTACTAGATTAATGTAAGTGATTTCGGCGGCTGATTCCCGATTGAGATTTTCCAGTTGAAAATTAGGTAAAGTGCCATCAAGAATGTCTTGTAATAAGTCTTCACAGCCATTCAACTCAGGGACTAATTCTAATAAAGTAGGCGATAAATCTGAATTCCCTAGTAAATGAATATCACCCCCATAATGAAGTACATTACAATGGGCATCAGTAACAATATAAGCAATTTTTTGCTCTTGAAATAATCTTTCAAACAGAGTTTGGTGCATATCTTTGGTCTTTAATTTTAATATTTAATCATGGTCAATAATTATAGCCATGTTTTTCTAAAATTCATTAATTATTTGGTAAAAATAATTTCTGTTAAAACTACTTTGCCAGTGCCAGTGCCAGTGCCTATCAATTCTATACCAATACGAATACTGCGACCTGATCATACTTTATCACGTAGCAAGATTAGTCCCGCTGCCTTAACGGTATTATATCAACTTCATAAAGCAGGTTATCAGGCTTTTCTAGTCGGCGGAGGAGTGCGTGATGTCTTGTTAGGGCGAGCGCCCAAGGATTTCGATGTCGTGACCAATGCGCTACCGGACCAAATTAAGCACTTATTTTCGCGTCAATGCCGCTTAATTGGCCGACGATTTGTCCTGGCTCATGTCAGTGTGAATAGAGATGTAGTGGAGGTATCGACCTTTCGTGCGCACCATGAAAAAGGAGGCGATGGGGCCATGGAAAATGGTCGTATCGTGCGAGATAACGTCTATGGTAGCAGTATCAATGAAGATGTCTGGCGACGTGATTTTACAGTCAATGCCCTATATTATGACATCAGTGATTTTTCCGTCATCGACTATACTAATGGCATGACGGATTTACGAGCTGGAGTGTTGCGATTAATTGGGGAGCCGATTCTGCGTTATCAAGAAGACCCAGTACGGATGTTACGCGCCGCTCGTTTTGCGGCTAAACTGGGCTTTAAATTGGACCCGGCTACGGCCGAGCCGATTCCACAGTTAGGCAACTTATTGACCCATATACCACCGGCTCGCTTGCATGAAGAGGCTCTTAAATTATTTCTCAGTGGTTATGCCATGGAATCGTTTAAGCAATTACGGAAATATGATTTATTCAAACATCTGTTTCCTTACACGGAAGCCTCTTTTCAAACCGACCCTCTAGCTCAACCCTTGGTTGAGCAAATATTATTTAATACTGATCAACGGTTAGCCAAAAATAAACCGGTGGCGGCGGCCTTTTTATTAGCGGCCTTACTCTGGCCCCCACTGCTTCAAGTATTATCACAACGGCCGTTCCATGAGGACCGACAACCAGAAGATCGACAGCAAGAATTGATGTTGGAAGCGATTCAGCATTTGATGGTACAACAAATGCGGTATGTGTTTATTCCCAAACGGATTATTGCGCTAATCCAAGACATCTGGTTATTCCAATTGCGCTTGACCGGAAAACATCGAGGCAAAAAGAGCTTAAGATTAATGGAGCATCCCTGTTTTCGTGCCGGCTATGATTTTTTGATGTTACGCGCTCAGGTCGATGAGTCGTTACAGAAATATTCTGACTGGTGGACTCAATTGCAAGAAGGTGATAGTGAAGTCCGCCTACAATTAATGTCGCATGGCGGGCATCCATTTTTGCCAGAGCGAAAACGACGGGCCCGGAAGTCGTCAAAATCAAAAATCGCCACCGCTAAAGAGAATACAGAGGATGGTAATGATGAGGGGATTTAGATTTGACAATTTTAAACCAGTTATCAAATCTGGGTTTAGATTTGACAACTTTCGAAAAGTTGTCAAATCGGGGTTTGATTTAGATTTGACAACTTTCGAATCTGATTTTAGATTTGACAACTTTCGAAAAGTTGTCAAATCTGGGTTTGATTTAGATTTGACAACTTTCGAAAAGTTGTCAAATCTGGGTTTGATTTAGATTTGATAACTTCTCACACCGCCTACATCGGCTTGGGCAGTAATCTCCAACAGCCCTGCCAGCAAATTCAACAGGCTTTATTCGCCTTGAAACAATTGCCCACCACGCGATTAATCGGTCATTCCTCATTATATCGCAGTCCTCCACTCGGCCCAACCGGCCAGCCGGACTATATCAACGCGGTAGCTATTCTCGCCACCGAGTTAACTCCCCACGCTTTACTATTCCGGTTACAAGCGATTGAGACACAACAAGGGCGCGTTAGAAACGGCATCCGCTGGGGCCCGCGCACCTTGGATTTAGATATTTTGCTCTACGATAATCTGTGCTTCACCGATTCCCACTTAACTTTGCCACATCCCGGTTTATATGAGCGAGCCTTTGTCCTCTATCCACTCTACGAATGTGCGCCGGATTTAGTTTTACCTAATGGACGACTACTGGTAGAATGGATTCAAGAGGTTAACCACCACCAACCCCTCCTTGGTAAGGAGGGGAGTAGCAACCACCCCCTCTTTCTCCCCTCCTTACCAAGGAGGGGTTGGGGGTGGTTGTTAGCGATATTGCCGCAAATAATACCATTCAAAAAACCGTTTTGACCAATGTAACAAGATACTCTTTGGCGTTAACCAAGTATGCTTGGGACTACGATAAACCAACATCCCGCTATTGCAAGAATCAATAATGCAAATAAGTTCCGTTTTAAAAGTCTGTGTCACTGGTTGTGCTTGCAACTCCGCCATTAAATTCATAGCAACCGCATGGGCTTGTAAATCAGCAAGATGAGCTTGTTTGGGCATCCAGTCGGGACCTGGATAGCTACCCGCATCACCCGCCACATAAATACCTTTGAAACCCTCCACCCGACAATGCGCGTCAGCTTTAATAAACCCTCCCTCGGATAAAGCCAGATTGCTTTGAGAAACCCAGGCGGGCCCAGTCATCCCTGGCATAAAGAGCGTTAAATCACTGTGAAAGTCACCGCCTTCGGTCTGCACCGTAGTCGCCGTAAAACCTTTCAGTTTATGACCCAGTTGCGTGCGAATATCTAATCTCGCCATCTCTTCTAACAACGCTTTAACCGCCTTATCTCCCAAACGTTTACCCGGTTCCGTCGCTGGATTGAAAAAGACTAATTCAAAATTTTTACGCCGCTTTTGTGTACGTAATAACGTGTCAATGCCGAACAAAAATTCAAAGACGGGACCACCGCGCACCGCCACTGGTTCCTGTGGATTCGCGGTAAAACCAAACGCTAAGGTACCGCCCTCCATCGCCGCCAATCGTTCACTATAGGCTTGTACCGGCGCATATCCTTCACACGGAATGAACGCATGTTCGATTCCGGGCAATTTTTTAATAAAACGGCCACCGGTGGCGATAATGAGCGCATCAAAACTTAGGGCGCTACCGTCGTCCAGATGGACTAACCGGGCCTGAGGGTCAAGTTTATTGACACTGCCTTGATGATAGTGAATGTCATAACGCTTAAACAATTTCTCTAAGGGGACGGTTAAATCTTGCTGGTTGCGCAATCCCGCCGGCACCCAAATCAGGCTGGGATAATAAAATAATATGGGCTGTGGCGATACCATCGTAATTGAATCACGATAACCCTGTTGGCGTAAAGTTTTAAGGGCCGTTAAGCCGGCAAAACCAGAGCCTAAAATAATAATTTGAGGCATGAATACTCTCCTTTAATGAACTAGATTATCTTACACACTACTTTACTTTCATCCTCAACCACCCCCTGCCCCCTGCCCCTAATCGGTTTTGGTTTTGGTTTTGATTTTGGTTTTGATTTTGGAGTCCGGAATTTATTCCGTTACGGACTCTAACGGCAAGACGGAATAAATTCCGGACTCCAAAACCAATAACGGAATAAATTCCGGACTCCAAAATCAAAACAGGTGCGTAGGACGCACCCTACTAATTGGAAGAAAAGGGGTGGTTGCCTCTCAGTGCCATAAAAATTTAATCACACTGGAAACTTCAGGTGTCAATAAAAACATACCGATAGTGGCTAACATCAAAAAAATAGAAGACTTTTGGTGGCGCAAACTGACAATTTTTAAAGCACTGCCCAAGGAATGTTTGAGTTTTCTATTTCTAAAATCAATACTATAAACCTCATCTAATCCCAAGTGTATCAAATATCCTAGCATGACATAAGCGCCCGCGGTCCAAGCAACCAATTCGCGTGCGGCTAACAGATGATACACCCCAGCCGTAGTGGCTAAACCAAACCAGATGGCTGCTAACACCGAATGAAAATTGCCCCGATGGACCGTGAATTTAGCCATTAATTTGGACAAGCCATAATAGGTAAAGACATAAATGAGTCCTCCGACTAACCAACTATAGTGAATAATTCCGAAAAAGGAGTCATTCATGATGACTAGCGTGGCAAATAAGATGCCTAACACATTAAACAATAATTGTGCAGGAACCGAACGCGGTGAGTCGATGTCAGGCAAAATGCCGCCAAAGCTCCCGAGTAAGCCGTAGAAAAAAGCAGTTTTAGGTGTGGCCAAATCGGTGATTAAGAAACCACCGGCTAGACCGGCACTAAAGGTAACCGCCACGGTGAGATGAGTTTTAAAAGTAGCCATTAGGTTTCCTACTGATGTTTTTGTTGGTTTTGGTTTTTGGTTTTGGTTTTTGGTTTTGGTTTTGGTTTTGGTTTTGGAGTCCGGAATTTATTCCGTCTTGCCGTTAGAGTACGTAACGGAATAAATTCCGGACTCCAAAACCAAAACCAATAACGGAATAAATTCCGGACTCCAAAACCAAAACCAA
>DZAL01000265.1:1251-7563 GCA_022729575.1 Thiomargarita sp. | reverse complement strand
CCGGGGGTGAGGGCCAGACTCCCCTCTCCCTCTGGGAGAGGGGCCGGGGGTGAGGCCAGACTCCCCTCTCCCTCTGGGAGAGGGGCCGGGGGTGAGGCCAGACTCCCCTCTCCCTCTGGGAGAGGGGCCGGGGGTGAGGGGGCGACTACTTAAGAAGTTTTAGGCCGTTTATTCTTACATTCCGTCATCAATACCACCATAGGATGAGTCGGGTGGGTACTGGCAATTTGTAGAGACCGAGTCACTTTTTTACCACTGGAAGCATCCGCTAAGAATTTTTTGGAGAAAAACACGCCACTGGGTTGTAAATCGTTGGTCGCCGTAGGCGCACCTTCATGATCTACCATGAGAAAACTACTTATGTTTTCCGCCACCTGCTGTGAGCAAGGCGTTTTCATTAAACCACTGACATCCAACAGATTCGTCGATAATACCAGTAATCCTTCGTCCGCACTTTGGTCTGGCGTAGAAATCGTCACTACTCCATCCACTCCCATTTCGGAAGACGCATTAATAATTTTAGTAATCACCTCACCAGTGAAGTTGTACACGCCAGTGGTGGTAATATCAATGTTGCCCCCCCGACCTTTTTTCGCTTTGGCAAACACTTGACTGCCATCGACTACGACAAATTGTGGATTCAGCGTGATATTACCGCCACCGCCAAATTCTTCACTGACGCTGGTAGAGATTTGACTGCCAATCAGATAAACATATCGTGGCGAAATTAAGACCAAATTGCCACCATCCGCATTTTGCGCCGAGGTCTGAATACTGGCATTTTTCATGAATAGGCTGCCACCATTGAGATTGATTTCAATTTGGCCGGCATCCCCGAGCGCTTCACTACGTGCAGTTATCTTGGCATTATTGGCGAGAAACATGGTGTTGGCTTGTACTTTGACATTGCCCCCCGGCCCCGGCCCTTTCGTGCGGGCACTTAGTTGGGCTTGATTGGTCAAAACTAATCTCCCTGCGGTTATCACGACACTGCCGCCGGTGCCAGCCGGTGCGGTAGTGGCTTCGGAAGAGGAAAATAAACCACTGGCATAGGTGCCATTTTTATCCATACCCGTGAAGACGGCCTCCTTTTCGGCATTCACTTCGATTTTACCGCCTTGGCCTGGGCCAAAAGAGCTGGTACCAATTTGTCCGCCATCAGCAAGGTGTAATTTGGAAGTAACCAGCATAATGGTACCCCCATTGCCGGCACCTTCTTGTTTACCAGAGGCATTGGCACTGATTAAACTACCATAGCCACTACTGTCAGTGTCGGCCAACCGGACTAGGTCACTGACCTGTAGGTTAATATTTCCGCCAGACCCACTCCCACCGCTGTCAGCTCTAATCATGCTCCCATTTTGGAGAAACAATTGTCGGGAGTGGAGGGTGATGGCACCGCCTTGACCACTGATCGCGGTCACGGCGGCAATTCTACTAGAAATTCCGCGTTGGTCTTCGCCAGTCAAGGAGGTAGTGTCTGCTACTTGAAGATGAATATTACCACCGGCGCCACTGCCTAAACTGCCAGCAGTCATGGTCGCACCGTCGGCTAAAGTCAAATTGCTGGTTTCTACCGTGATGGTGCCTCCCGCTCCGCCATTGTTTTCACCGCGAGTATTGGCGGCAATGGCACTGCCTTGTTTTTTGGTCGGGTCGGTACCAGATAAATTGATAGCATCTTTAATTCGTAAGGTAATATTACCGCCTTCTCCTGCGCCAAACGTGGTAGTAGAGATAATAGCACCCTCTTTAAGAATCAAATTACCGCTTTCAATTTCAATCGTACCGGCATTGCCCTTTCCTTTTTCTGAATTTGCACTCATCATGGTTGCTCCGTTAACTTCAACGGTACCTTGGGTTTTCACACGAATGCTACCTGCATTTTTATCTCCTAACGTAACACTCTGTAAACCGCCTTTATAAATTGACAAGGAATCGGTTTGAATATTAATTTCGCCACCATCGAGGTCACTTTTGGAACCCACATTATTTTGTAACGAACTATTGGTTAACGCCAATTGACGGGAGCGAATATAAAGATTGCCGCCACTGCTAATTATTTTCGCATCAGCTACAGTGATGTCACCCGGTGGCGCGGTTAAAATTAAATCGGCGGGTTGCGGAATAACTTCCCCAGGTGCCGACACACTGGCTATATTAATTCGCCCTCCTCCGGCTTTGACCGAGGATTGTTGAATTTGAATATTGCCACCGATTAAGGAGAGTGCTTGACCTGACGTTTTAAACTCTGGATTACCTTGAATAGTCAAGGATGCGGGTGAATTACTGAGAAAGCCAAAAGCAGCGATGGGTGCGACCGTTAAGCCACTGGCCGTAGGGGTTTTGGCATTAAATTCAGTGCCATCCTGAAACCGCAATTTATCCGCGGTGCTGGCATGAAAAGCTCCTGGAATATCTAACACAGCATTGCTACCAAACATTAAACCGGCAGGATTCAATAAATAAACCTCCGCCTTGGGCATCGTGCTACGCAGTGTACCATCAATCAACGATGCTTGGCCGCCCGTTACCCGACTAATGACATTGGTGATTTGCTCAGGTCCAGAAAAAGTGGCGGTTTCCGCCGTATTAATGTTAAATTGGCCAAAACTATGAAATAAGTTACTGCCCTGTTGTGAGCCTAACTCGGCGCCAATTTGATAGTCGGGCCCAGTCACCGCTCCACTCGCACCTAAAGAGCCATCTAAGGTGATTTCGGCCTGAAGAGGGTGGCTCATTAATAGAATTAGAATTATAAGGAAAACGCTTGGCTTATTCATTGTCATAATCCTTTAGGTTTAAATTGTATGGAATATCAAGGTATTTTTAATTACCATTTTTAACTTAAGTTAAATTGGCCTATCCAAAATTGGTTTTGGAGTTTTTATAACAATCGACAAGTATAGCTCATTATTGTGCATAGTGTTTAAATACTGTAGAATTTACGTAGAAATTTTGTAACTATTTGATTATTATGTAATAAAATATCGACGTACACGAGTGACTCCCTCGCTGAGTTAGGAGAGAATTGGGGGCCAATGCCATTAAATTAAGCCGCGTTGGAGTCCAAACCTTCAGATTTGGAA
Organism: Thiomargarita sp.; assembly: GCA_022729575.1. Classification (GTDB taxonomy): domain Bacteria; phylum Pseudomonadota; class Gammaproteobacteria; order Beggiatoales; family Beggiatoaceae; genus JAABRD01. The sequence continues at coordinate 4,474 of DZAL01000265.1, read as the reverse complement.
ACGCCGTCTCACACCTTGACCAGTTTCGTCCAAATCTGAAGGTTTGGACTCCAACGCCGTGAGGTGGGGTGAATACCGTTTTTAGTAATTCAATGGTTATAAGCATGGAATTTTATTTTTTATTGCTGACTGAAAACTTAATTTGGGCCATAATAAATTCATTACTAATATTTAATATATTGAATTATAAGATAAATATATATTTTAGTGAATTTCTAGCTTGATTTTTAAAACTGATTTTCATAGTATTGGACTGCTATGAAAACATATATTACACTCATCATGTTATTAATCACTGCCAACTTAATAGGTTGTAGTAGTGCCGTTACCAAGCCAGAATCTTCTGGTGAGCATACCTCTACTCTTCAAACAGAGAGTCAGACGGCTCGTGCAAAAGCTAAAGTAGAAAAATACTTTGGTAAAACCACTAGCCAAGGGAAAAAATTGGTCAAGCAGTCTAATCCTTCATCCGTTTACTCGGGTAATCAATCGGCTACTGATTCGACTCCGTTAGACTTTTTAGCGGCAGACACTGATGAGCAGTGTAACACGCTATTTTCTTCGACGGCGACGGTTGAATTAAACCCGGCGGTATTAAAACCGAAAGCTCGTTCACCGATTCAACCTACTATTCGACCCACTAACCTTAGAGTGGCGGCAATAACCAAGGCCACTACTCGTTCAAACAGTCGCCCTTCGGCAAAAGTTGATTTGTGGTGTCGTCTCCGTGAGGGTTATAAATTGGAAGCAGTTGACAATAGTTACGTCCAACGAGCCATCGACAAATATGTTCGGTCGCCAGATGATTTTGAGCAGATGCTCAACCGAGCAAGACCTTACCTCTATCATATCGTGGAAAAAGTTGAAAGACGAGGGTTACCCTTAGAAATTGCGCTGTTACCCGCCTTAGAAAGTAGATTTGAGCCTTTAGCCACGTCACCTAAAAGTGCCGCGGGAATTTGGCAATTTGTTCCAGAAACGGGTCGTGATTATGGGTTGGAACAAACCCAGTGGTATGATGGGCGACGTGATTTTATCGCTGCCACCGGGGCTGCCTTGGATTATTTGGAAAAATTATTTGACATTTTTGGTGACGATTGGTTAATTGCCTTAGCCGCTTATAATTACGGTGAAGGGAATATCAGAAAAGCGATTAAGAAAAATGAGGCACAAGGTTTGCCCACCGATTTTTGGTCGCTGGATTTACCCAATGAAACTCGTTGGTACGTTCCTAAACTACTGGCATTGGCCAAAATTGTCAACAATCCTCAAGACTATGGGATCAAACTCCAGTCGATTCCGGACCGTCCCTACGTGCAACAAGTGCAAGTCAAAGGACAAATTAGTCTTTCGTTGGCGGCTAATTTAGCGGGGCTGTCGACCACTGAGTTTACCCGTTTGAATGCCGGCTATCACATGGGAATGACGGGACCTGATGGTACTCAAAATTTGACCGTGCCAGTTCGCCAAGCCAATCTGCTTAAACAACGTTTGGCCAAAATGACCGCACCAACTACGCCGATTTTACCTTACAGTGGTTTAGAGGAAATTAGTCAATGGCGAAACGACAGCACATTAGCGTCTTTTAGTAATCTCACCCCAGGGTGGTCGATAATGGTTTCGGCGCCACCAGCACCGGTGGCGACCGAGAGAACTCAACTGCATCGCGTGAGCAAAGGTGAAACTTTAGAAAGAATCGCCCAACAATACAGTACCTCGATCTCTAAGTTACGCCAACTCAATCCCTTATTGCAAGGTGACTTGGTAAAAATAGGTGCCTTGTTAATTGTACCAACAGCAACGCAAAATGTGAGTGTGAAGACTCAAAAAGGTGGGATGATTCGCACGCCCAAATTCACTAATGAACCCCTCAGTACGACTACCCCGGTCAAAGTCGGTAGCAATATTCAAGGAAGTTAAACGCCCTGGATGAAAATTAAACCCACATTGAGCGAAGTCGTTAGTTAATCTCTTAACTTAACCTCAAGAGTCTATCTGAAAATAACTTTGAATCAATGTCATAATGTCATCATGAAAATTTCAGATAGATTCTTTACCGGTAGTACGAACTCAGTTTCGGACTACCGTTCTAACGTTCTCCACTAACAATCAACTTTGAGTCCATCACTAACTCGCCAACAACAAGCACATTTCAGTCAAAAGAGGAACCTTAACCATGACCGCACACCAAAAATACCGTCTGGTAACGCGAAGTGATTTTGATGGTCTAACTTGCGCGGTATTGCTAAAAGAACTAGATTTAATTGGTAATATTAAATTTGTTCACCCCAAAGATATGCAGGACGGCAAAATTGAAATTACCAGCCACGACATTACTACCAATTTACCGTATGTGCAGGGGGCACATCTGGTCTTTGATCACCATCTGAGCGAAACTATGCGAATCGCCGAGCGTCCTGATAACTATATTATTGACCCCAATGCGCCCTCGACTGCTCGCTTAGTTTATAACTATTATGGTAGCAAAGCGGCTTTTCCTTCAATTAGCAACGAAATGCTAGAAGCCGTAGATAAAGCGGATTCAGCTCAATTTACGCGAGACGAAATTTTATTTCCAAAGGGCTGGGTGTTGTTAAACTATTTGATGGACCCGCGAAGTGGATTGGGACGTTTTAAACACTTCCGGATTTCCAATTACGATTTAATGATGGTGCTGATTGATTACTGTAAGAAACACACCATTGAGGAAATTTTAGAACTACCGGATGTCAAAGAACGTGTTGACCTGTATCAAGAGCATCAAAAAGCCTCCATGCAGCAAATTGAAAAATGCGCTAAGGTCCAACGAAATGTAGTCATTTTAGATTTGCGCAACGAAGAAGAAATTTTTACCACCAATCGTTTTGTGATTTACGCCATGTACCCTGAATGTAACATTTCTATTCATGTACTCTGGGGGTTACAAAAGCAAAACACGGTCCTCGCCCTCGGCAAATCTATTTTGGACCGCTCCTGTAAAACTAACATTGGAGAATTAATGCTCAAATACAATGGTGGAGGGCATGGCAACGCTGGCACTTGTCAAGTCGACAACAATAAAGCGGAGTCGGTGTTAGAGGAAGTGGTTAAAGTTCTTGTTACTAACGGTTAAACCGGTCTTAGATTTGACAACTTTTTGAAAGTTGTCAAATCTGGATTGAATTTAGATTTGACAACTTTTCGAAAGTTGTCAAATCTGGATTGAACTTAGATTTGACAACTT
>DZAL01000265.1:0-1151 GCA_022729575.1 Thiomargarita sp. | reverse complement strand
TTTGACAACTTTTCGAAAGTTGTCAAATCTGGATTGAACTTAGATTTGACAACTTTCAAAAAGTTGTCAAATCTTAGTTCACAGCCACTAACCACAGGAATATTTCCATGAAAGATTCTCAACTATCTAACCTCCAGCCCTACCAGACACCTCAAAGTAGCCTGGAACAATTTAAATCCAAAACTGAAGAAGAATATGGAGAATTTAAACTGTTTTCGCTAGAAGGCAGAGTAGGACGAATTCGTTACTTAGCCTATTCAACGGGGATTGCTGGTTTAGCCATAGCTATCGCTGGGATAGTGGTCCTACTAACCAATTTTTTGGTCAGCAATACCGAAGTGAACCGGGCTATCATGATGTTTACGGTAGGCATTGCGGTGATTGTCATGCTGGTAAACAGTTTCTTCTTGATGATACAACGACTCCACGATTTTAACCTGAGTGGTTGGTTCCTCCTCCTCTCGTTAGTACCCATAATAAACAGTATTTTTGGCCTGCTGGTATTGGCCATTCCAGGCACCCGTGGCACCAATCAGTTTGGTCCCCCAGGTCCACCTAATAAACCAACAGAAACCATACTAGGTCTCGGTTTGCCAGTGCTAGCTGTGGTGGGGATAGTTGCGGCTGTTGCGGTGCCAGCCTACCAAGTTTTTCAGCAACGAGTCAAAGTATCTGAAGCGATACAATTGCTCAATGTACTTAAAACTCCTACGGAAGAATATCTGTTGGTGTACCATAAATTTCCACCACAAGTGGAGGTGCTTGGCGGGAAAACGGCTGGTAAATACACCGCCCAGATTCTCTCCAATCCAAAAGAATTTTACTTTGAAGCAACGATGAAACCAGATGAGACTACGATTGCCGGGAAGGCCATACGACTTATTTTTGACCCGCAATCTAACCAATGGAGTTGCAGTGTGGACTTTCCTAACGGTATCGACCAAAAATACGTGCCCAGTGTTTGCAAAAAACCGTAGTGGGTAATTAAGGGATAACACCCCTCGAAGGGGTGTTATCCCTGCTTTCCCGTTGGAACCATGGGGTGAGAAGGTGCCTCACTGCTGATTATTCACCTTACGCACAACCACCCCTAGCCCCACTGCCATTAAGTTAAGGAATCCCGCGGTCAGGTTTTAACCTTGAAGGTCTGG
>DZAL01000392.1 GCA_022729575.1 Thiomargarita sp. | reverse complement strand
ATTCTTATTGCACTCCAGAGGGAATAGTACAGGTTCAAAGGGATTTTACTATAACGCGACCAATTCTAAATCCGATAGTCCTGAGAGTAAGGGTGAAACTAGCTTTCCTAAGCCTCGAAGGCTTAGGAAAGCTGGCTTTACCCCAATTTTATGACCGCCCGGATTTAGAGTACCCATTTATCATTCACCAATTTTACTACTTTAAGGAGAAATATTGCATGTCAAATCAAAACTCTATTTCGTTTCTTAGCTGGTTCATGTTACTTACTTTTAGTCTCTCAGGTTGTGCCGATTCTCCTTCTGAGGAGAATTTGTCTAATGCCACCGGGGGAGAAGTGCAGACGGTCGACCCGTCGGCGCCTAAAGTGCCCATTGACGCTAACACCGTGTCTAAAATACAGCAGACCGCCACTTCCAAAACGGTCAATGCCTTTGCTACCAGTTTGTATGCCCAACTCAAGACCCAAGAAGGTAATCTCTTTCTTTCACCGTATAGCCTCTCCTCAGCACTAACCATGACTTATGCCGGGGCCCGCGGTAAGACGAAAGAGGAAATGGCCAAAGTGTTGCACCTGGGAACCAATGAGACGGCTATTCATAACGGTTTCGGTGAATTAGAACGTTCTCTCTCCGCTAACACGACAACTTACCAACTCTCGGTTGCCAATGCAATTTGGGTGCAGAAGCGGAAAGTCTTTCTAGCCGCAGAATTTGCTGAATTACTCCAAGATGCGTATCAAGCGGGTGTCAAAACCGCCGATTTTGAAAAATCGGCAGAGGCCGAGAGACAACGTATTAATCGTTGGGTGGCAAAGCAGACGGCTCAAAAAATTCAGGAACTACTCACCCCAGGCCTATTGACTCCCCAGACACCACTGGTCTTAACCAATGCTATCTATTTCAAGGGCCAGTGGCAATGGCCATTTAACCCAGAAGATACCAGAGAATTGCCCTTCATTAAACTAGACGGTTCTCAAATTAAAGTGCCGACGATGTACCAAAAGGAGAAGTTGGCCTATCTGGAAGATGACCAGGTGCAGCTGATTGAATTGCCTTACCAAAGTTCGGCCTCGTCTTTAGGATTGTCCATGGTTATTCTGTTACCAACCCAAACGGATGGAGTTGGATTGTCCAAAGTGGAGGAGAAATTGGCAGATTATCTGCGTGCCTCCAGTGACCTGAAATCGCAGGAAGTATCAGTCTATTTGCCAAAATTTAAGGTGGCAACCACTTTTCAATTGAAAGAGATTTTACAACAATTGGGGATAAAGGAAGCCTTTGACCCAGGTACAGCGGATTTTTCAGGGATGACGGAGAAAAAGGAGTTAGCGATTTCAGCGGTGGTACATCAAGCCTTGGTCGAAGTCAATGAGGAAGGTACGGAAGCGGCTGCGGCAACGGCAGTCGTGGGGTCCAGAGGACGGTCGTTGGTGTTTCGTGCCGACCACCCGTTTGTCTTTTGGATTAAGGATAATGCGTCTGGTACTCTCTTGTTTTTAGGAAGAGTGATGACACCGCAAAATTAAAAATTATCCTACCTAATCTACAGAGGCTATCCCTTCGAAGGATGGCCTCTGTAGTGGGTAGTTTGGCAATTGGACTGGGCTATGCTACGTCCAACCCTCGCCGTGGGGACTAGACCTGAGTACAACGGATTTTAGGAATATACGGATTAGGGCCAAGTCAAACCTGACAGGTCTGGAAGACCTGTCAGGTTTATCCGTATATCCCCAAAATCCGCTGTACTAAACAAAGACTCTCCCGACCATCAACCACATGAAGCCGACGCTAAATTAAGTCCTTTTGCCATGACCGC
>DZAL01000391.1 GCA_022729575.1 Thiomargarita sp. | reverse complement strand
AAGTCACCGAAATCGGGAAATTTTGGGGACCCATTTATTTATCCAAATTATCGGTAGAAGAACGATTAGCCGGTTTATCCTCGGAGGAACGGTTAATGGGTCTCAAACCCGAGGAAGTGCTAGGTCGCTTCAAACCCGCGGAACGGCTAGTTGGCCTCAAACCAGAGGAGGTGCTGAGTTACTTTAAACCCGAAGCACTCTTGAAAGAATTGTCTTTGGAAGAACTTGAAGCCTACCTCCAACAACTTAAGCGTAACCACTCCTCATCAAAGACTCACTAGCTTCCAAAGTAAGTAGGTTGAGTGGGAGAATTAGAACTGGCAGTCCTTAAAGGATTGCTAGTTCTGATTCTCCACTCATCCATTAACCTAATGACCAGGAGGTGCCGCGTAGTAACGAGGCCACTTCAACTAGACTAAACCCATTAATCGGGCTAGAATAATATAGTAAAATTTATCTAAATTGGTACATACCCTCTGGAGCGCAATAAGGATTATTACGCCATCATTCATTCGCAATAATTCTTATTGCGCTCCAGATGAAATAGTACCAGTTTATATGAATTTCACTATAATTCACTTCCCAGACCACCACGAACTCTTATGGAAACTGCAAATACTCCCAAAACCCGCTGGCATCGCCTACTTGGCAGCTTGTTGGAGAAACTACTCTCGCCGGTTGGCGTGACCGTCTCCACCGAAGTGCCGATTATGGGTAATCCCCCTCAAGCGGATATTTTATTACTCAAACGCGCCCCCGGTTCCTGGACCGAGTTACAACGTAGTCGCCTACCTGACGGCATTCGCGATAGCCAAGCGAACGTAATTCTGTTAGAATTTAAATATACCGAATCGCTCAACGCCGACGCGTTGCGGCAAACTTTGTGTTATGACCATTTTTATCGTCAAACTCAACATAGTGATGACCAAGAGATACAAACCGTCTTACTCTTGGCCAAACAACCGCAGTCAGAGACGTTGGCGAAATTCGGTTATGAAACCACAAACTCAGTGGGAATCTACCATTCTTCACATTGGTTGTTAAACCAGATACCCCTGTTATCACTCAATGAGTTGCCTAATGAACCTCATAATGCCTGGGTCAAATGTTTTGCCAGTCACCGTGCCGAGAAACGGAAAGCCTTTTACCTACTCCGACAATTAGATTGGCAAGTGTTGACCACCGAATTAGAATGGTATTTGGCAGGGTTATGGCAACATTTTAACAAAGGAGATAATATGAGCGCCAATCTCGAATTAACCCCGGAACAAGTCACCGAAATCGGGAAATTTTGGGGACCCATTTATTTATCCAAATTATCGGTGGAAGAACGATTAGCCGGTTTATCCTCGGAGGAACGGCTAATGGGTCTCAAACCCGAAGAAGTGCTAGGTCGCTTCAAACCCGAAGAACGGCTAGTTGGTCTCAAACCCGAAGAACGGCTAGTTGGCCTCAAACCCGAAGAACGTGTGAGAGGATTGTCTTTGGAAGAGCTTGAAGCCATTGAAGCCTACCTCCAACAAGTCAAGCGTAATCGCTCCTCCTCAAAGACTCACTAACCGCCAAAGTGAGTAGCTGGAATGGGAGAATTAGAACTGGCAGTCCTTGAAGGACTGCTAGTCCTGACTCTCCACTCATCCATTAACCTAATGACCAGGAGGTGCCGCGTAGTAACGAGGCCACTTTAACTAGACTAAACCCATTAATCTGGCTAGAATAACATAGTAAAATTTATCTAAATTGGTACATACCTTCTGGAGCGCAATAAGGATTAGGGGGTTACAATAAATAAATTGTCCATCTTAAGCCTCCGTCGTCCCCGCAAT
>DZAL01000264.1 GCA_022729575.1 Thiomargarita sp. | reverse complement strand
AGGACGAGTATCCATATATTCACTGGGGAAAGAAATCTTTTCTCTATCCATATAACAACCAAAGGTTAAGATTTCCTAAACCGTTGCGGTTTAGGAAAGCCAAAACTGGTGGTAGTGATGACCGGTGGATGATGAGGCGGTCAGGACTGGCAGTCCTTTGAGGACTGCCAGTCCTAAGTCCTCAGCCAAATTTTCTCACTACCAACATGGTTAAAGTGTTCGAAATTCGTCAAGCAGGGATACCCCCGCGAAAGGGTGTTATCCCGGTCTTTTAATACCTCCATTGGTTGGTAGGGACTACCGAAAAATAAATTATTTACGAATCTGTGGTTAGATTTGACAACTTTCAACCAGTGGTCAAATCTGCTTTCAACCAGTGGTCAAATCTTCGGTAGTCCTGAAATGTGGGTGATATAGTAATATTCACACACTGTTGTACTTAAGTCTGAGGGATAACACCCCTCGAAGGGGTGTTATCCCTGCCGTTGGCCAAACTCGATGGTGGGACAAATAGGTAAGGATATTACTATATTTTCCCTCACCCCCGGCCCCCACTGCCATTAAGTTAAGGAATCCCCCGGTCAGGTTTTAACCTTGAAGGTCTGGTTTTAGACCTTCAAGGTTTCTTTCGCAGGCTTAACTTAATGGCATTGACCCCCCGGCCCCTTCCCAAAGGGAGAGGAGCGAAAGCAAATACGAGAAAATTTCTGCTTCAGTACTTATCACCCAGATTTCAGAACTACCAAATCTTCTAGTCGAAAACCATGCTTCAAGTTGACTTTTACTTATTATTACATACGCCAAACCGATACGCTAGAAACCGTTTTGTGTGTCAGTTGACTGATAAAGCCTGGCACCAAGGTTATCGGGTTTATATTCATACGATTTCGAAAGAACAAGCCAACGAGTTAAATGATCTATTGTGGACCTTTAAACCGGAAAGTTTTCTGCCGCATGATTTACATCCGGATGATTCTCCTTCGATAGCACCGATTCGAATTGGTTATGGTGATCTCATTGCTGAAAATATGACGCTATTAATTAATTTGACCGAGACTTCTCCAGGTTTCTACGAGCAATTTCAAAGGATTGCGGAAATTATTATAGACACGCCATCAGCGCGTGAAGCAGGTCGTACCCGGTATCGTTTCTACCGAGAAGAGAAGTATGAATTGAAAATGCACGAAATTTCACGAGACTAAAGGAGATCATCATGCCAAAACCTCCTAATCAAGAACTCAATGTTCCTATACTAAAAGATGTCGTCGTCCCCGGTAGGGTAGCAGCAGCGCCAACGATCCTTACGACTGGCCTGAGTCAAGTTCAATTGACCGTGTTACAGCAACAATTGGAAGAGATTATTGAGCATAGATTGCAAGGGATACTCAATAAAGTTACTCAAGATGTCGTCAAAGACCTCAAAGTTTATCTTAATAAAAAATTGCCGGAATTAATCAAAGAGGTTCAGAAATAAGAAATAAGGTGGCCCCTACTAATTAATGGAAGTATTATAGTAATATTCATCCACTGTTGTACTTGAGCTCTGAGGGATAACACCCCTCGAAGGGGTGTTATCCCTACTGGCCAAATTCATTGTAGAACAAATAGGTAAGGATATTACTATAAAATCCAGGTGCTAACTTTCCTAAACCAGTTTAAGTAGTGAGGGCCGGAGGGGGCGATTATCAACTAATCTTTAGTTTTGGTCAAAGAAAATGACTTCCACCATCCATGAGTACTGAAGCATTCCCAGCCCCAACGTAACCAACGCATCAACGCAAAGGCTAACCATAAGGCCCAGAGTAACATGGCCAATCGATAAATCCAAACTGACCAGGAGAAGACCCAAACTTGGGGTAACACTCCCGCCGTGCGGTCCTCATACCAACGTAAACTACTGGCCTCAGAGCCATTACCCGCAATGTACATTTGCGGATGTCGCAATAAACCCTGGTCAATGGCCGCGATTAAGATTCCCAATGCCAACAAAGTTAATACCGCTAACCCCAATTGAATCAGATTAAACCGCAAGGTAGGTAGATCCGCTGGCAATTGAGCACGCCAGCCCAATGCTAACAGCCAGCCGACCACGCACAACACTAAGACAATATGCAGTTGACTAATCACGATACCCAACAATAACCAATGATGAAATTTTAAAGGAGTCAGTGGCACTTGACTAAGCCCCAAGGCACCCAACACTATCACTATAAAAATGCCCCAAAACATCACCGCCGGTCCCACTGGGGTGCCACCAAGAAACAGTATCCAACGCTCTCTCGGCATATTCACTTGAAGGTGAGTATTGACACTCGGTAATCCTAATTCTAGCCGCGGAGTTACCAAATACGAAGTAAGGCCCTGCGATTGCCGAAACGTAAGTACTACCTGTTGCTCCCCTGGCGTGATGGGAAAAGTGACTTTATGACCTTCCTGGCGAATCGGTTGCGAGCTACCATTAATATGAATAGATTGTAGTTGTGCATTCTCCGGCAAAGTCAATGTATGCTGACCACCGCGACTGCTTCGCAAAGTCAAGGATAAGGTGTTATCCGTGGCCCGCAGTCCAGGCGTTACCGTTAATTGACTGCGGTCTATCGTCAACACCTGACCGGTGACCCCTTCAGGTCGAGTTAAGTGCAAAGTCACACTCTCCCCCGGCCATGGCCGCCATTCGGGAAACCAACGCCCTTCGTCATTTTGATGATGAATGACCGGAATCCCTTCTACTTTCACATGCCAAATCGCACTGGCATCCAGTCGCCAAACTTCGTTACTAAAGGTATTATTAGGTGCCGTTAATTGAATCGTGTCTTGTTTGGAAAAAATCGAAGTCCACGCAATTTCTGATTCACTGGGAGACAGATTGATTAAGGCTTTATTCCCAACCACGCGCACCTGCTCACTGGTGACCGATTCACCTGGCAATAACGGAATTTCCAAAACGACTGCCGCGCCCGTAGGAGTCAGTCGCAGGACTCGTGTCACCACTTGCCAATCCAGTCCTAACAGTAAAGTCCGCTCGATTTGAACAAATGGCGGTAAACTTCCCATTTCCAAGGCCGTTAACCGACTGGTCGTTTGCTCACGAGTGAATTGCAATTGGTCCTCCGCCAAACCATCCTCCCGTAGACCTTCCACTTGCCAGCCTTTGGCGTTGATTTCTACCAAATGCGGTTTCAAGGGTAACGGTAATTGCACGGTATTACGATTAGGTAAGGGACCTTCGAGCAATATCTGATGAATTCCTTCATTCACTTTTAACCATAATTTTCCCTCGCTGGTCCGAAATAATCCGGCCGCTGGTTGCCCATCTAGCATCACTGACTGTGCTAACCATTGTTTCGCTGTACCAGGCAATGGTATCGCCATCTCTGTGTAAGAATGAACTTCCAGCCGGATTTTTAGTTGCTCGGCATCTAATTCTAATTTCATACGTGAATTACTGGCGCATGAAGGTAAGCAGTCTGGCGGTGCTAACAGACGATTTTTTAGTTCCTCTAACAATTCCGTGGAGGGAAATAATGCCGTGACCAGAGCAGGTAACGGCGTTGATTCCGGTGCAGAAATCACTGAATTAGGTGAATTAGCAACCACCGCCGGCGAGGGCTCCCCACTGGTATTGGTCTCGTTCTGATTTTCTATCATTGTTGGCGTACTAGAATCCTGCGCATAGAGCAAGGCCGACCAAGACCAGCCACCGACCAGTATCAACAATAAAATTGCCGTCGTCGTGGTCACTGCTGTGGAAGGGACTGGGACTAGCGGCGGAATTTGTTTCAACCAAGTCCGTGCCGGTTTACTCCAGGCCCGCCATAAGAAAAATACCATCATGGCACTCAACAAGATAATTCGTATTCCCCCCAAAATGCCATTGACCAGGGGCGATAATAACCATAATTGAATTTCTTGAGCTTGCTCCACTGGGCCATTCCAACGCATCTGAATGTTGGTCCATTGCCATTGGGGCAAACCTGGTCCCGTTTGCACTTTAGCGTTAGGGTCGATTTGCGCTAATTTAGCCGCCACTTTGCCGGATTTGGAAAAACTAAACGATTGATAACGTTTTTCCATTTTTTGCATTTGCGGTACCGGTGGGGGTGCCGCTGGTTGAGTGGCTCGAGGAGATGGTTCATTCATATTACTTTCCGCATATTTATCCATTGACTCCTGTTGCGCCATTTCACCCATTCCAGCCTCTTCTGAAGTCATACCACTAACGATATTTCTCTGCTGATAACGGTAATCATTATACGAAGAATAATCCGGCATTTCTAATCCGATCCAAGAACGTTCCAATTGTGGAAACAAACTTTGACGCGCTTGTTGCATCATAAACGGAATCGCTATCACTAATAAACTGAATAAACTGAGGTTGCGATACATTCGAACTAAACGACTAAATTTACTTATTTCTGGTAACACCCGTAATAATGCCATGGCCGCAATAATATTTAGCCAAACCCAACGCGGGGCCCCGATTTCATGGTAAGTCAACAGGGCCATGACTAGCATTAATAATCCCCAACGTTTTCCCCAAAGTCTACCAGTCGCGCCGGCTAAGATTAACACGATAAATAAATCCAACAAAGTCCACTGTTTCAACCAAGTGTCAGGAATCTCATCGACTCCAATCGCACTAAATAAACGCCACCCTGGCGGTAAATGTAAAGTAGCATTGACCGACTGAAAATCATGTGTCCATCCCACCGCCGGTAATTGTTGTGTAGCCTCCTCCAAACGACTGTCGGCCACTAACTCCAGTCGGCCCCGGCGGACCTCGACTCCACTATTACCATTCGCGGCCAGACGAGTGATAAACTGGTCTTGGTCATTCATCGTGACACGCCCTAACACCGCTGGCATCGCCATTTCTAAACGCCAACCCTGAGTCATCTTCCCAGTCACCCAATCTTGCACACTGTAACCTTTACCATCAAAATCTAACCACCATTGCCGAGTTAACGTCAATTGGTCTGGCGTAGAATTAGGATCCCCCCGGAGTTTTTCTGACAATTCCATAGTCTCCCCAGGATGGACTTGATAAGCCGGGAAATTACGCCAAGCTTCTGGTAAGGTAGTTTGTTGCGGATCAATTGCCGTGACACCGGTGATTTCCACAAAACGCAAATCATTTCGGGCCTGAAAAGCCCATACTTCTTCGGCTACCCATGGCCCCACCTCGGTTACTGGCAAGGTTAATTGCGGTGTGGCCCCCGGTTGCCGGGTCCGTAAAGTCAACACATAAGTACCAGGACGCACTTGAATTCGCAAACGACCATCAGGCTCCAAACGTGCCGGTAATGGACTCTCTAATGACATCGCAATTTGTTGCTCTAACATGGCAGGCCCTATCACCACTTCTCGATGTTTACCTGCCACATCCAACTCCAACCGAGTAAGCATTTGCAATGGGATTTCGTCCAGGATCAAGCGATAAACTCTTAAATCTAAACGATTTTCCTCAGCCGTATCATTTCCGGAGGCCACCCCACCCTGTCGTAACCACAATCGCCCTTGCTCATCTAAGGCTGGAATAGGCACCGACGTATTGTCAATCGTCAACTTAACCAAACCGGTATCTATTGGCACGGGTAAATATTCCGGGCGTTGTTTCCATTCAAATTCACCCTGCACCGTGATAGACCCTGGCGACACCCAAACCATAGGTAATCCATCATTATGATCAGCCACTAACGCCAGCTTTTCATTGACATAGACTAACTGTGGCCAATTTTTTTTATCCCCAGGAAGCGTAATCCAACCCGCTGAATATACTTGCCAAATTTGTTTAAATTGCGCCTTCGTAGTATTTACTGATAAATCTAACTGCGATGGCCAGCGACAAATTTGCGTTTCTTCGTTATAATAAGTTGGGCACGAGTAATCTTCATGATCATAAATTGCCCAATTTACCCAAGGTTGTAAAGCGGGCGGGATTTCATCAGGCCGTAATGACCGTGCCCCCACCCACAAACTGACGGCCCATAACAATATACCTATTATTAATGGTAATAACCGTCTTTGACTGATTTTTAGCATAATTTTACATCCTCTTACGTTTGAAAAATAAGGTAAGTTATAGTATAAACCTTTTTTACTGAACCAGATTAAATTTGGTATTAGATTTGATAATTTTTTTAAATTGGTATTAGATTTGACAACTTTTTTAAAGTTGTCAAATCTTTCTTTTAACCATTCACCATCAAGAAACAAAACTATGCCCAAACCGCAAATGAATTTAACGATGATTGAAGACAATCCTCTTCAAGTACCCGAAGAAATACAACACCTAGGGATGGAAGCATTACAATTGTTATGGCAAACTTCCAGAAATATGGCCAAACAAGAAGTTGAAGTCATCAAAAAACGCTATGAGCAATCGGAAGCAGAATTAGTACAACAGCGACAGGATGCGTTGGAGAAGGTTAAACAAATCGCTAAGGAGGTGGACGTAGCACAAGCACAAATAGAAGTGTTAGCGCGTGAAAATAAATCGTTGCAGGTCGATCTCAATCGTAAAATTGGCGAGTTGGAAAGTGCTCATGATCAAACCCACCATTTTCGAGAGAAGATCAGCCAACAAGAATATGAAATCAAAAAGTTGGTCGAAGACATCGGGAAAACCCGCGAAAGCAACGATAACTTGCAAAAACGTCTTTATGAAGTTTCTCGTCAAGCCGAACAAGACCGGCAGACTTTGAAAGAAGTCTCGGAAGAGTCGTTGGTCAACTTGCGGACCCGTGAGCGATTAGATAAAAATCTCAGAACCGCCATGCAGGAAGCGGAACAAGTGTGGAAACAACTTAAGTTAGAACAAACCCGCACCGCAGTGGCCGAAGCCCTGGTACAAGAAACCAAAGAGACCATCAAGAAACTGGAAAGTGAAATTCATCTGCTGAAAGATGAAAAACATGAAATTAAAGCTAATGTGGAAACTGAGCTAAAAGCGCGAGTAGAGTTGGAAAAGCGGGTAGCCAGTTTGACGGCACGGTCTGACACCCAAGAATGGGGCTATAAGGATACGATTGCCAAGTTGGAAAAGGAATTAGAAATGACTAAAGGTGAAGCGACTGGTTTGCGGACTCGCCTCATTAAAGCGGAAGGTGCCTTAGAACGCGAAAAGAAAGCATTGGAGCGGTTGGAAACCAAATTGGTCGCCGCCGGTAGGCAGTAAAGAGTTCTTCTCGTTCCCACGCGCCGGCGTGGGAATGCCGTCTGGACGCGCCGGTAGTCTCTCCAAACCAATGGAGGTGTTAAAATTCAATGGGTTATCAACAACCAAAGGTTAAGATTTCCTAAACCTTTGCGGTTTAGGAAAGCCAAAACTGGTGGTAGTGATGACCGGTGGATGATGATGCGGTCAGGACTGGCAGTCCTTTGAGGACGGCCAGTCCTAAGTCGGCGGCGGCGGTCAGGACTGGCAGTCCTTTGAGGACGGCCAGTCCTAAGTCATCACCCAGATTGCATCACTACCATTCTTTCCATTGGGGAGTGAATTGGTGGGCAAATAAACACTTGCCCCATATCTATCAACTTAAGCCCAAACGGGCTTGGTGTCTATGAGAGTCTTCCAAGTGTTACGGTGTTTAATAACCGAAACCCTTGATAACGTTGGTAGGTCCCGTCCTGATAATATTCTGCC
>DZAL01000390.1 GCA_022729575.1 Thiomargarita sp. | reverse complement strand
TTTTAAGTAATTACTGAAGCAGAAATTCGGCGGTATTTTCCCTCACCCCCGACCCCTCTCCCAGAGGGAGAGGGGCGAAAGAACATACGGGAAAATTTATGCTTCAGTACTTAATTAGGGTCCGAGTAAAATTAACTCTGTTATAATTCAGACTCTACTATTCAACAACATTACACTAACCACCAAATGAGCAGATTAACTCAGGTCGCCCTGGTTGGCGTTCCAACTAAAATAGTCTTCTTAGAGCGGGAATGGCTGTCAAAACTTCAACCAGGAGTACCAAGCTTCGCTTTATACTCCTGGTTGGGTTAATCCCTAACGTGAGGAATTAAATGAACAATCTATTTATTGGTGGTCCCTAAAGAAGGGCAAACGAACTATGGCGAAAAAATTGTATATTAAAACTTTTGGTTGTCAGATGAATGAATATGACTCGGCACGAATGGCCAGTGCTTTAGCGGAATCGCACGGACTCAGTTTAACTGCGGAACCGACTGAAGCCGATGTATTATTGCTAAATACCTGCTCCGTGCGGGAAAAACCACAGGAAAAGGTATTTTCTCAATTAGGCGTGTGGCGGGAATGGAAAGTGCGACGACCAGAATTGGTGATTGGAGTCGGTGGTTGTGTGGCCAGTCAAGAAGGCGAAGCCATTCGACAACGGGCCCCGTTTGTGGATTTGATATTTGGTCCTCAAACCGTACACCGCTTACCGAAAATGTTGACCGCAGTGCAACAATCACGGCAACCACAAATAGATGTGTCTTTTCCAGAAATCGAGAAATTTGATGGTCTCCCGGCCCCGCGTGCGGAAGGGCCAACCGCGTATGTATCAATTATGGAAGGATGCAACCATTATTGTACTTTTTGTGTCGTCCCTTACACTCGTGGACCAGAATTTAGTCGACCCTTTGAAGAGGTGATGACCGAAATTAATGGGTTAGCCCAACAAGGGGTGAAGGAAGTCCATTTATTAGGACAAAATGTGAATGCTTATCAAGGCTTGAGGTCTTACGGTGACACCGTTGATTTGGCCTGGTTAATTACGGCAGTCGCCAATATCACAGGCATTGAGCGGATTCGTTATACCACCTCTCATCCAGTAGAACTTTCCGAAGAATTGATACAAGTGTATGCCCAAGTACCTAAATTAGTGAGTCATTTACATTTACCGGTACAGAGTGGTGCCGATAGCATTTTGAGTAAAATGAAACGGGGGCATACCGTTTTGGAATATAAGGAGAAAGTGCGACGGTTGCGAGCCGGGCGACCGGATTTGAGTTTATCGTCGGATTTCATCGTCGGATTTCCTGGGGAAACGGAAGAAGATTTTGCCGCGACGATGCGATTAGTGGAAGAACTGAAATTTGACCATTCTTTTAGTTTTATGTACAGCGCACGACCTGGTACCCCCGCCGCCAGCTTACCTAATCAAATACCGTTGGCGCTGAAAAAAGAGCGATTAGCTAGATTACAAGCACAATTAATGGAATTGGAAAGAGCATACAGTGCCGAGATGGTCGGTACCGTACAACGGATTTTAGTAGAAGGGAAGTCGAAAAAAGATTCACAGCAATTAGCGGGGAGGACCGAGAATAATCGAGTAGTGAATTTTACCGCGGCAACTTCTTTAATAGGCCAAACGGTAGAGGTAAGAATAGTGGAGGCGTTACCTAATTCATTACGAGGTGAATTGATTTAGTAGTCCCTACCAACTAATGGAGGTATTAAAATCCAGGTGTTAACTTTCCTAAACCTTACCAGTTTTAGGTTTCCTAAACCTCACCGGTTGAGGAAACTTCGGCGATTCTAAGTTTCCTAAACCTCAAAGGTTTAGGAAACTTCGG
>DZAL01000066.1 GCA_022729575.1 Thiomargarita sp. | reverse complement strand
GGACGCTGGCGCGTCCCGACGGCATTCCCACGCTGGCGCGTGGGAACGAGGAAAATCAATATGTTACCAACTTGTGTGCATAGAGTAGACTTGTTAAGGAGGGGAATATCCACGGCTAAACCAGGATTGGGTGATTATGAAATCTGGGTGGGTAGTGATGAAAAATGGGTGAAATATCGAGAGGTTTCTCTTTCGGTCTTGAACTATGATTTAGCTGATTAAATGAAGACTATGAAAGGAAATTTTACTAATCATAGTTCATCTGAAAATCATTCTAATCATAGTTTAGACGGTTTACCCAGATTTCAGGATTACCCGAAATTTGACAACTGGTTTAAGGTTGTCAATAGTTGTCAATGATTTATAAAAACTTGCGCTCAGTAGCCCGTAATTGCGCCAATTGATGAATGTCGTCACGATAACGTACTCTGACATATAACTCCATGAATTGCTGCACCGCGGCGGCTAATTCAGGACGTGCCGTGCTCACTCTCGTGGCAAAACTTAAAGGCCCTTCGCTGGGATGACGTGGTAATCCTTGCCGAGCCAGTTTGTGGCAAAACCGATGATAAATTTTCAGCACCGGGTCCCGCTCTCTTGGACGAGACCTGAGCCAACTCCAAGTTGCGATCAGCATCAATAATCCAACCAGCAACAGCACCATGGTTAACATCATACCTCGCCATTCTAATTTTTCTAAGCCCAAACTATTTAAAAATTGGCGTTGTCGCTGCATATCGTAACCCAGCACCCATTGATTCCATGAGTTATTCATGGCATCCCAAGTATGGCCAAATTGTTGCCATAACTGCACCGCCGCGGAATTTCTATCCAAAGCAATACCTAATGGTGCAAATTCCGGTGGTAGTACGAAATCAATCCCATCTGCAATACGCTCTGGCGCTACCGCCGCAGTGGGGTCTATGCGAATCCATCCCGCGGGCGAGACCCAACTCTCGACCCAAGCATGAGCGTCTCGTTGTCGTACCACTAAATAGTTTCCAATAGGGTTTTCACTTCCCCCTAAATAGCCAGTCACGATACGAGTCGGAATTCCAGCCGCTCGCATTAACACCGTGAAAGCGACTGCGTAATGTTCACAAAAACCTTGACGAGTTTGGAAGATAAATTCATCGACGGGATCGCCCCCCAATAAAGGAGGAGTATAAGTATAAAAAAACGGTTGCTGTTTGAAATATTGCAACGCGGCTTGAATAATAGCCGCCGGTTGTGAATATTTTCGTTGCCATTGTTGCGCCAACGCCCGTGCTTGTGGATGTTGGTCTTTCGGTAATTGTAACGCTAACCGGCGAAATTGCGAAGTCATCAACTCGGCTCGGTAATGAGTATAAGACCGTAAATTATATCGCAGGCGCTGTTGAATGGGTCTGGGGGAGAGAATTTGATAATCATCCATCAAATTACCTTGCACCGGTGCCGCCGTCGGTAAGTCCATGGCAAATAACCAGCGTTCATTGTGTGGTTCTAAGGTGATTGTATAATCGTAGGGTTTGCCAGTAGGATGGAGATTAAGCGGCATCGATACGTCCTGTTGCTGAGAATTGGTCTTCCATTCGCGCCCAGTTGACCGCCATAAGACTGGGCCGCGCCAATAACGGTAAGCGGGAGGGGGAATTTCGGCGTTAAATTTTACCCGAAAGGCAATGTCGTCGGATAATGACAATTCGCTAATGTTGCCCAAGGATAAATTATCGCTCAAGCCGCTGAGTCCTTCATGCGCATCTTTGGGCAAAGCCCACAGGGCACCTGACAGACGCGGAAATAAGACAAATAATACTAACATCAAGGGGATAGCTTGAAGGAGTAAAGTACCTGCTAGTCGTAATCGCTGCCACCAAGGAACGTTATTCGTGAGGTCGTTTAAACTAATCAAGGTGGCGGTGACTATGGTCACCACTAAACCTAGGTAGAGTACCATGGGAATTGATTGGGAATAGAAAAAATGGGTGGTGATTAGAAAATAACTTAGAAAACATACCAGTAGCGCATCACGAGGCTGGTTCATTTCTAAAAATTTTAAGCCAGCCAACGCTATTAACATGGCGACCCCGGCATCACGTCCAAACCAGGTACGATAATTCCAAAAAATGCCGGTTAAAATGAAACTGGTGATAAGTAATTGTATCCAGGCACCTGGTAGATGTTTTGGAGGACGAGAATACGTGAGCCAATAACGCCAACCGAGCAAAATTATCAATAGGCAAGGTATCCACCAAGCCAGATGGTTCAAATGAGGTGACACCACTAAGATTAATGTTAGCAGTAGCCATCGTAATAAGGGTAAATTTGGATAAGAAGCAGTTGTCATGGATTCTCCGGTCGTGGGTGTTAAATTGCGTTGATAACTTGGTAATCCACACTAACTATAGTAATATTCATTAACTTTTGTACTTCTGAAGTATTATTCTCAGAGACTCCCCCAGCCCCTCCCCCCGTGTGTAATGCCATTAAATTAAGCTAATGTTACGGTGTTGGAGTCCAAATCTTCAGATTTGTCTCACTTTAACCAGTCTGGTCCAAATCTGAAGGTTTGGACTCCAACGTGGCTTAACTTAATGGCAGTCCGTGTAGGGAGAGCTGGGGAGGTCTCTGAGAATAATGCTTCAGAAGTATAAGAGTGGATGAATATTACTATATGTGTGACCAATCGCTCAAAGGCAGATAACCTATCATATACATTTATATATAGTAACGATTAAAAAGTTTAACTTTACATTTATAAATAAGCACCAGTATAATAGAAAACTTCAGATTTTCCAAATTTTCGCGATTTGAAAAATCGGTACTACAATTTTTTCGGTAGTCCCTCCAAGATAATGGAGGTCTTAAAATTCAAAGAGTTATAGCGATTCTAAGGTTTCCTAAGCCTTGAAGGCTTAGGAAACCTAGCACCTGCCAGATTTAGGAAATCCAGCCCCTTGGTGTTAATACTGCCATTAGCTGGCATGGAATACCAAGACCTCCATTATCTTGGAGGGACTACCATTTTTTCATCACACTAAGGAGATGTATTGTTATGGCATTAGACCAATCCTCACGTTACTCGGATTTAAGTTTAAAAGAAGCAGATTTGATTGCTGGCGGTAAACACATTTTATGCGCCTATAAAATGAAACCTAAAGGTGGCCATGGTTATTTAGAAGCAGCGACTCACTTTGCGGCTGAATCTTCTACCGGTACCAACGTCGAAGTCTCAACGACTGATGATTTTACTAAAGGAGTTGATGCGTTGGTTTATCTCATTGATGAAGCCACTGAGGAAATGCGCATTGCTTATCCGATGGAGTTGTTTGATCGTAACATTACTGACGGTCGCATGATGATAGTGTCTTTTTTGACCTTGACCATTGGTAACAACCAAGGCATGGGTGACATCGAACATGCCAAAATGTACGATTTCTACATGCCACCTCGCGCCGTTCAATTATTCGATGGTCCTTCAATTGACATCAGTGATTTATGGCGTATTTTGGGTCGTCCGGTTAAAGACGGTGGTTATATTGCCGGTACTATTATTAAACCTAAATTGGGCCTGCGTCCTGAGCCGTTTGCCAAAGCCGCTTATCAATTCTGGTTAGGCGGTGACTTCATCAAAAATGATGAACCGCAAGGCAACCAAGTATTTTGTCCTAGCAAGAAAGTTATTCCACTCATCGTTGACGCGCTGAAACGAGCCCAAGATGAAACCGGTGAAGCGAAATTATTCTCGGCCAATATTACCGCCGATGATCATTATGAAATGATTGCTCGTGGTGAATACATTTTAGAACAATTTGGTGAATTTGCCGATCACGTAGCCTTCTTGGTCGATGGTTATGTTGGCGGTCCTGGCATGGTTACTACGGCTCGTCGTAACTTCCCTCAACAATATTTGCATTACCATCGTGCCGGGCATGGTGCAGTGACTTCGCCTTCGGCTAAACGCGGTTATACGGCTTATGTGTTAGCGAAAATGTCTCGTTTACAAGGGGCTTCCGGTATTCATGTGGGCACTATGGGTTATGGCAAAATGGAAGGCGATAAAGATGATCGTGCCATTGCTTACATCATTGAACGTGATAGCTACACCGGGCCGGCTTATCATCAAGAATGGTATGGCATGAAGCCGACCACGCCAATCATTTCTGGTGGAATGAATGCGTTACGTTTGCCGGGTTTCTTTGAAAACTTAGGTCACGGCAACGTGATTAACACGGCGGGTGGCGGTGCTTACGGTCACATCGATAGTCCAGGCGCCGGCGCCATTTCTTTACGTCAAGCCTATGAATGTTGGAAAGCCGGCGCGGATCCCATTCAATGGGCCAAAGAGCACAAAGAATTTGCCCGTGCGTTTGAATCTTTCCCAGGTGATGCGGATGCTTTATTCCCAGGCTGGCGCGACAAATTGGGTGTACATAAATAAGGTAGGGTGCGTCCAACGCACCATTTAATGGTGGTTGTCAAACGGTGCTGGAGTCCAAATCTTCAGATTTGGGAAGATAGTTGCACTGATTTCCAAATCTGAAGATTTGGACTCCAGCACCTTGAAAGATAGTTGCACAGATTCTCAAATCTGAAGATTTGGACTCCAGCACCTTGAAAGATAGTTGCACAGATTCTCAAATCTGAAGATTTAGACTCCAGCACCTTGATACTGGTAACAATATGAACATCAATGTGGCCATTATCGACCAACGGCTCACGTCCGTTATAGAAGACATTCGGGAGCAAGCTAGTCAAGAGTTGAACCTACGAAATGACGAGACTAAATTAAAATCGTTGGCCTTTGTCTATTTAACCGTCAACACCATCCTCGATCTGACACCTGAAGAAACGTTTGATTGTCTTACTGAAGGAGGTGGGGATTTTGGCGTGGATGCCATCCATATTTCTGCCGAAGTAGATAATGAATTTACGGTCACGCTGTTTCAAGGTAAATATAAGGCAAAATTAGATGGCGATTCCAATTTTCCTGAAACCGCGATTAAGCAAATGCTTAATGCCATCCACTATTTGTTCGACCCCGCGGCACCGCTAGGTAACGTCAACCCCCGCTTACAAATAAAAGTGGAAGAAGCCCGTGCCCTCATTCGAGATGGTTATATTCCTCAAGTGCGTGCGATAGCCTGCAATAATGGTTTAACCTGGAATGAGTCGGCGAAACAAGAAATAGAACGAGCGGCTTTGGGGAGTCAGGTAACGTTTGAATATTGCAATCACGACCGCCTGCTATCGATTTTGCAGGCGACGAAGCCGGTTAATGAGACTCTGCGATTTACTGGTCAGGCTACGGTGGAGGACTTTAATTTCAGCCGCGTCTTTGTTGGGCGCATGGCGGTCAGTGAAATTGCGGCATTGATTGATCGGCAAGGGGAACGATTGTTAGAACGTAATATCCGCCGTTACCTGGGATTAGAAGGGAATCGAGTGAATGAGCGCATTCGCGCAACTTTACACAGTGATAAGGAGAGAGCGAATTTTTATTTTTACAACAACGGTATTACCCTCACCTGTGATAAATTCACCTATAACGCTCTGCAACACGGTGATTACCAAGTAAAAATTGAAAATCTACAAATTATTAACGGTGGCCAAACCTGTATGACCATTTTTAAGACCGAGCGTGAGGCATTACCGGTCTCTCCCAGGGCTGAGACGTTTGTCTTAGTGCGCTTGTATCAATTGCCGAGTGAAAATGATGACCTGGTACAACAAATCACCTTTGCCACCAACAGTCAAAACCCGGTGGATTTGAAAGATTTGCGGGCTAACGATGAGCAACAACGTCGTTTAGAAATGGATATTAATCAGTTGGGTTTTTCTTATCGGCGCAAACGGAGCGAGTCTCCCCTAAAAAGCAGTGAGATAACGACCGGTACGGCTGCCGCGGCAATTCTCTCGGTCTGGCGACGGAAACCGCATCAGGCCAAATTTTTTACGCGAGAACACTTCGGCAAGTTGTATCCCGACATTTTTACCACGGATCTCAATGGGACGCAAGTGGTGACCGCCGTTTTACTCTACCGTATTGCCGAAAATTATCGTCGTCGACCACCGGAAAATGCCGAATTGTTTATTCCCCACGCCTCCTGCTTTATCGCTATGCAAATGGGTAAATATTTGCTGGCCGAATTAAACTGTAAATTGGCGGGTCTAAGTCATCTCAATTTTACCACCGCCAAAAGTCTAATTGAGCAAACAGGAAACGTATTTTTTATCCAGGCCGTTGCTGACATAGCCCAAGCACTCACCGCGTTGTATGGAAAGCGTACACTATCGGCCCAACAGTTATCAGCCACTTTTCGTCGTGGCGATCTAATCGCTATCTTATCTTAGAACCACCAGTAAGCCCAAATAAAAAATACCCGAAGCTAAACTACATTAACCCGATTTACTTTAGCTTAATAAGGAACTTCTATGACCGACCTCACTCAATACCAAGTTAATACCGAACCGTTTTACCAATCACAAGGAGATGAAATTGCCATTTATGAAGCGGCTTATGCCTCCCGTTTACCCATGATGATTAAGGGACCTACTGGCTGTGGTAAATCCCGTTTTATTGAATACATGGCCTGGAAACTCGGCAAACCATTAATCACCGTGGCTTGTAACGAAGACATGACCGCCTCTGACCTAGTGGGTCGTTATTTACTCGATGCCAATGGCACCCGTTGGTTAGATGGCCCGCTGACCATAGCCACCCGTATCGGGGCCATTTGCTATTTAGATGAAATCGTTGAAGCTCGCCAAGATACCACCGTAGTGATTCATCCTTTGACTGATCACCGTCGCACTTTACCGTTGGATAAAAAAGGTGAAGTGATTAACGCGCATAAAAATTTTCAATTGGTGATTTCTTATAATCCAGGGTATCAAAGTTTGATGAAAGATTTAAAACAATCGACTAAACAACGCTTTGTGGCCATGGATTTTGACTATCCACCCGCATCAGTGGAAGCGGGTATTATTAGCAAAGAAGCGGGTTGTGACCTGGAATTGGCCATGAAACTGGTCAAAGTCGGCACCAGTGCGCGTAATCTCAAAGGACATGGATTAGACGAAGGCATTTCTACTCGTTTAATGGTCTATGCCGCCAATTTGATTAACAAAGGCATTGCCGCCCCCGCCGCCTGCCGTGCCGCCTTAGTGCGCCCAATTACCGATGATATTGATATTCGAGTCACCTTGGATCATGCGATTGATCAGGTGTTTGGGTAAGAGGAGTGACAAATTGGTTCCTGATAGGGTATAATGCTATCAGCGATAGCGTCATAAGCCGCTTGTGATTTTATGGATCGCCGATATTATCAGGTAAATTCACCACCAACTATCACCCAATAAATCATTTACTCACCTTACGCAACGGCACCATAGAAACTAAGTTTCTTAAAGAAACTTAGTTTCTCGGCGGTGGCCGTGGCACCACCAAAACTAAGTTTCTTAAAGAAACTTAGTTTTTCACCCTCTTGCGTAAGGTGAGTCATTTAAACTTTTAGGAGACCTCATGGATACCCTACTATTTACTGCCATAAACAATTGGTTGTTTCGCCCCATATCATCCAATAATATGGGTATACAATTTGTCGATGCCATTGGGTGTGCTTTAGGTTCTACACTAGGTAATGTTCGTTCTGAAAATCAGGATCGTGCTGTTTTTGTACGTTACTTATCTAACGTGCCAACTCAATCATTTTTATTATTTGCGCTTTGCGATGGTATGGGAGGGATGCGTGAGGGGAGAATTTGTGCAAATATCGCTTTAGTAGAAATGATTCATTA
Organism: Thiomargarita sp.; assembly: GCA_022729575.1. GTDB lineage: Bacteria > Pseudomonadota > Gammaproteobacteria > Beggiatoales > Beggiatoaceae > JAABRD01. The sequence goes on along the minus strand of DZAL01000066.1, from coordinate 20,118 downwards.
CCTTATAAACAACCGTGTAAAAACTCAAAAACTACAAGAATGTTTAGAGTTAGCTATCAAAGTAGCCAATGATAAGGTTTTTACACAATACCATGAGCAAGGCGGTACAACGATTTCCGCGGTGGCTTTGGATAGTACCACTATCGTTGGAATAAACGTAGGAGATAGTAGAATATACCAATATGACAATCATTCTTTAAATCAAATCAGCGTTGATGATACGCTTGAGGATAGAATGAAAATAAAAAATGAGATTTCCAAAAATCTCATTCAATATATTGGGATGGGAAAAGATTTGATGCCAAATATTCTTAATCTTTCCTTGGAAAAAGGTTTGTTACTGACTTCCGATGGAATACATAACATCGGTAATGACCATTTAAAGGAAATTATTAAGAATGCCTCTTCTGCATCTGATGCAGTGACAAAATTGATTTATCTGGCCGGTTGGTTAGGAGGAAAAGATAATGCCTCCTTAATATTTCTGCCTAAGGAAGCTATTGGTTTTCTTCAGAATTTATTGAATGAAGTGACTACCGATGGTTTTATTGAAATTTGGGATTGTTTTAGTAGCAGACAAATAGTGCTGCTACCACATTGGTCGAAAACGAGCAGATCGTCCAATAGAAAGTTACCAAAGACAGCAATCAATGCGAATGCTAAAGAAATCGGTGACAGAAATTTACCAAGGACCTCTTCTAAATCAAGAGAGAATTGGAGCACCGAAAAACCCAAACTAGATATTGAAATAGGAAAAAATAATGACGAGTCCAGAATTTCCTAGTAGATACCAATACCAAGAACAATGCTTTGAAGGTGGACAAGGCAAGATATATCTTTGTCAAGATACTCATTTAGATAGACTGGTTGCCATTAAGTACCTAAAGGGTGAACCATCTCCGTTACGAAAAGAAGCCGTCGCTTTAAGTAAAGTACGTTCTAAGCACGTTGTTGAGGTCTATGATTTCATCACTGATGGTTTAGAAACAGCTATCGTCGAGGAATATATTTCTGGTAGTGATTTAACTAAGTGTCATGAACAACAGCTAACATCTGACAAATATCTGAAAATTCTATACCAAATTGCTTGTGGAATTGCTGATATACATGCTGCTGGTTATATACATAGGGACATCAAACCAGGAAATATTAAACTTAGTGAGGAGAATATTATAAAAATTCTTGATTTTGGCTTATCTAGTCACTCAGATAATGCAAATACTATAAATTTAAGAGGCACCATGCCCTATATTGCTCCTGAACTACAGTAAGTGCTTATCCCCCGGTCTCTTTCACGAAAAAAGTAGATACGTTTGCATTTGGTATAACTGCGTGGATTTTAGCTACCGGTTTGCCGTCAGATGAAATTATCCCTCTTTTTGAAACATTACCATTTCAACTTCATGCAGAGGTGGTTAAGGTTTTAAAGAAAGCCTGTGACCATAATCCGTCTAAACGTCCTGAGATGTCCAGTGTACGAGATATTCTTGCGAGACAACTGCTTCATAAACAGCATGTTGCATTATTAACTCATGAAAGAAAAACCTATCAAATTTCTTCTGAAAATCCCTTAGCAAAATTTGGTAATGATTCTTTGGGAAGAATATCCATTGGATACAACGGATTCTATTTTAAAGTCAGTGAGGTTAGTGGTAATGTCTATCTAAATAATACACCGGCAACCAGCGATATGAAAATTCCAGATTCTTGCGTAATCACGCTAGGGAAACCAGAGCAGAAGTGGGATAGAATTTTCGTTACTTTTGATGTTTCTCACCCAGAGGTCGTATTATGAGTCATATTCATCAAAAAGATGATGTAGTTATGAGTCGCTATAGAATTGAAAACTATCTTGCTGAAGGTGGAATGCAAGAAGTTTATAGAGCGTTTGATTCGAAACTTGAACGGTTCGTTGTGGTCAAAACCCCTAAAAATGAATCGGCTCATAAACGTTTTAAAAGAAGTGCCCAGGTGAGTGCCAAAATCAATCATCCAAACGTAGCAAAGACACTAGATTTTAATGAAGGTGAAACAAGCTATCTCGTGGAGGAATTTATTGAAGGGAACGATTTAAAAACACGATTAGACCAAGATTTTTATCTTCTTGACCCACATTTAGCGGCTCACGTCGCTCATCATTTGGTGAAAGCGATTGCCATAGCGCATCGTTTCGATATTTTTCACAGAGATTTAAAGCCAAGCAATATTATGGTGTCAAATGATCCAAATTTGTCCCGTATAAAATTGACTGACTTTGGTATTGCGAAAATGGCGGAAGATAAATTTAACAGTGAATTACAACCGGAACGGGTTGAATCGTCAATGACGACTTCAAAGACGATAGTGGGTGCTATACCCTTTATGTCTCCAGAATTAATTCAAACACCAATGATTGCAACCAAATCATCAGATATATGGGCTATAGGGGCAATTCTGTACTATTTGATGACCGGGGAATATCCTTTCGGTAGCGGTTTAAACGCCGTCATAGCGATTTCCGCCGCTCAACTGCCAGCAAAGCCTCCTCTGTTTGAAAAAGTACAGTTCCAAGGTTTATGTCATCAGTTATGGAAAATAATTGAGAAGTGTCTTCAAAAAGAACCAGGGACACGACCAACTGCTGATGAACTTGTTAGCGAATTTTCAAAAGTATGTTATTCGATATCTGAAAGACAAACCGGACAAATAAAGAACTTCATTGGCAATAAAACTCGTGGATTTATATCGTGTCATAATGGTGATAACGTATTTTTTCACACGGATAGCTTTTACAGTTCTAAGAGACCGATTATTGATATGAAAGTAAATTTCGCAAAATTTGAGGGTTCTCCCAACCCGAGAGCTTTTCCCGTGTCACCAATTAAAAAACTTTAAGGAGACCCACCATGTCAACCCTATCAACCACGCCACCAATCTTACCGTCAAATAATTTAGACACTTACCGCCGACAACTCACCTGCAATTTCAAACAATTAGATGGCGTGTTTGCCGATTGCATGACGGAAGCAATGACTCTGCTTTCCGCCGAAGGTATTGATGAATATTTAGACGGTGCCTCGCTGGTCTGTAAGATTGGACGAGGTTTTGAACCCGTTTTGGTCTATTTAGAAGAAATGCCAGGGATTGCCCATCGTTTAGGAGAAGCGGCATTGTCACTGGTGTCTGAATCGGTGTGGAAAATGTCACGCAGTCCCAACGGTAAAGCGATTTTGCCGTTTATGCAAAGTTTGCCCGAAGCCGCCCGACGACTGGGTGCCGCCGACCCTTTTTTTCACTACATTAAAATCATCTTTGAATTAATGGAGCGCACCAGCACCTCGATTCATGGTAATCAAGCGGCTACTTTTCCCAGTCCCGGTTTGCCAGAAATGTTAAATCAAAGTCCTTATCTATTGAATCAATTGTCTTTGGAAGGCTTAAAAAATTGGATGGAGTATGGCATTCGCAATTATACAACTCATCCTGACCGACAACGAGACTATTTTAGTCTGAAATCAGCCGACAGTCGCGCTATTTTACAGCGTGAGCGACATGGCACTTTGTTTGCTGATCATGAACGTCAACTAGATTTATATCTGCGGGCGTTATGGCAAATGAAAGAGCATTTTGTACCTTATTCGGAAGGTTTTAGCGAATCACGCAAACCGATGCCGTATTTTGATGAATTGGGGATTCGACTCCCTGATGTTTACGACGATTGCCAACCAGTCAAAGGGATTAATCGTTATCGCGCTTTATTAGCACATGTCGCGGCCCATAAACGTTGGAGCACGTCAATTATTGCCGACAATTACAGTCCTTTTCAACGAGTGGCCATTGAACTGTTTGAAGACAGTCGAGTGGAATGGTTAGCCGCCCGTGAATATCCCGGCTTGCGCCAACTATGGCTCAGTTTACACCCTGCACCTGCCGAAGATGCCTGTGACCCGAACAAAGAATCTTGTATTCGGCACCGGCTAACGATGTTTTCCTACGCAGTGCTGAATCCGAATCATCCTTATCAAAATCCGGATCTTCTTGAGTTTGTACAACGTTTTCATCAGATGATGAAGACCGACCACACCACCACTGCGCAAAGTGCTGAACTAGGCGTCTCCTTTATTGCCCGCACCCGCCGGCAACAAGATTTAGCTGCCAATGTTTATTTTACTGACACGGAAATCGATTATCGTGATGACAACCGTCATTTATGGAAATTCATTGAAAATAGCGATGATGAAGACTTTTTTGCGGAACAGAAAAAGTCAACAGAAGCAGAGGATGCCTACCAATTACCTCCCCGCCATTATCCAGAATGGGATTATCAAACCAAGACCTACCGTCCTGATTGGGTGAGTTTATACGAGAGTTTACATCCCTCTGGCGACCCCATGAAAATCGATTTATTATTGTCTAAACACGAAGCTACCGCCCGGCGTTTGAAAAAAATCTTAGATATGCTCAAACCGCAAGATTATGTGCGGATTCGCTATCAAGAGGAGGGCAGTGATTTAGATTTGGACGTCGCCATTCGCTCGTTAATTGATTTCAAAAGCGGCACCACCCCGGATCCGCGCATTAACATGAGCCATAAACATAATGGACGCAACATTGCGGTGATGTTGTTGTTGGATTTATCGGAATCGGTGTCGAATATTCCCAAGGGCTGTACACAAACGATTTTAGAATTGAGTCAAGAAGCAGTGGCCTTGTTAGGATGGGCCGTCGATAGATTAGGCGATGAATTTGCCATTGCCGGTTTTTCCTCTAATACTCGCCATGAAGTGCGTTATCAACACATCAAGGGTTATACCGAACAATGGGATGACGAGGTGAAGTCGCGTTTAGCTGCCATGACTGCGGGTTATTCCACGCGCATGGGGGCCGCTTTGCGTCATGCCACTCACTATTTATCGGCGCGTCAAGTGGATAAAAAGCTAATGTTGGTATTAACCGATGGGCAGCCGTCGGATATTGATGTTGCCGATGACAAGTTATTGATAGCTGATGCCCATAAAGCCGTTCAAGAGGCTGAGAAAGAGGGAATTTATACCTATGCCATTAGTTTAGATTCCCATGCCGATGACTATGTAGGACAGATTTTTGGCAATCATTATTTGGTCATTGACCGAGTGGAGCGTTTACCAGAGCAGTTGCCGAAATTATTTTTGAGTTTGACGGGTTAATTTCAGTGGTAAGTACTGAAGCATAAATTCTGCGGTATTTTCCCTCACCCCCGGCCCCTCTCCCAGAGGGCGAGGGGCGAAAGAACATACCAGAAAATTTCTACTTCAGTACTTATAGTCATGTTCTAATCTCTTTGTCCCTGGCAGAGCCGACCGATACTATCGCTAAAGGCAGCGATAGCATCGGTAGATACTTACAGATGCTATCCCTTCCAGGGATAGTATCGGTTGGGTCTGGTACAAATATACTGGAATCTGACTATAGTTTCTATCAACCAATGGAGGTATTAAAATTCAGGGGAGTCCTGAAATCTGAGTGATAAGTACTGAAGCAGAAATTTTCTGGTATTTGGTTTCACCCCTCGCCCTCTGGGAGAGGGGCAGGGGGTGAGGGAAAATACCGCCGAATTTCTGCTTCAGTACTTATAGTCATAATTTCAGTCGATTTGTCCCTAACAGGCACCAACAGATACTATCGCTAACAGCAGCGATAGCATCTGTAAATACTCACCTCGTTACCACGCTCTGCGTCCAGTCAGAAGCAAGGTTATTTCCTCGTTTCTACGCGCTGCGTAGGAACGAGAAAAGTTACTACAACGCCATGAATCATTTGGGCTGCTCAGAATTTTCTATCGTCACATTCTTTTGCACCGTCACTCCATTTCCAATGATTACACAAGATAAGTGACTGCCGGCCTTTACCTTTAACTTCTCCAATTTGGCAGGGGCCTTGCAATCTCCGGTGATAGTGCCGGTTACCGCACCACCTGTAATAATGGTGTTGGCGGCTAGACGAACATTCTTAAACCAGTTACTTACTTTGCTCTTGTTGACGATTTTGCCTGATAAAGTACCACCGGTTATCGAAGCACCACGAAATTCGAAATCAGCCAAAGTTCCTTCGTTAGTGATATAGCCCGTCCAAACACCTCCCTTGACGGTCGCGCCGGTCTTAATGGTCGAGTTGGCAATCCACCCTTGGTTGGTGGCGTTGCAAGCAAAGACGACATTAGAAACGTTGGCACGAGGTTCAATGGTGACGTTGCAGGCTAATTGCTTACCATAACCTTTACAAGTTTCACTGATAACGGTTTTATCAGTGGGGCAAGTGGAGACCACTGGGACTGGGGGTAACGGTGGTAGCACTTGAAACGTGGCACTCACGGTTTTAGCTGCTGTCATCACGACTTGGCAAACCAAAGTGCCTGAGCAAGCCCCCGTCCAGCCTGCGAAAATCGCACCTGAAGCAGGGGTAGCAGTTAGGGTGACTGTGGTGTTTGCTGGATAGTTTTGAGTAGCCAAACAATCCACATTATTACACATCACCTTGCCGGCACCAGTGACATTGACTGTCAGTGGAAACACCGTGGGTGGTAGCACTTGAAACGTGGCAGTCACCGTTTTAGCTGCTGTCATTACGACTTGGCAAACTAAAGTGCCAGAGCAAGCCCCCGTCCAACCTGCGAAAGTTGAATCTGAAGCGGGGGTAGCAGTTAGGGTGACTGTGGTGTTTGCTGGATAGTTTTGAGTGGCCAAACAATCCACATTATTGCACATCACCTTGCCGGCACCAGTGACATTGACTGTCAGTGGAAACACCGTAGGTTGCGGTGACGATTTCTGGCTAAAAGTCGCTGTGACCGTTTTATTCGCATCCATAGTCACTTCACAAGTTTTTGGGTCAGTAGAATTGGTCAAGCAACCTTCCCATTTGACTTCCAAATCATCAGAAATCTGCGCCCGTAACGTGACTGGGATAACGTCAGAATAGTTGTGAGTGCAAGTCGTTCCACAATTAATCTGACCGTCTAAACTGATGATTTCTCCCGTTCCGTTTTTATTGACCTGAAGCGTCAACTGTTGTGCTGGTGTCACCGTGACCACCTTTTTATCCTTAGCCGCCAGTCCTTGATTGTCCTTGACCACCAGGGTAATGACGGTTTGACCAGCGGTGTCAATCGTGTAAGTGAAGGAATTGCCCGTTCCAATCGGTTTTTCTTCTTCACCTATTGACCAGTCATAGGAAACCATGGTGCCGTCAGGGTCTTTAGAAGCACTGGCATCTAAGGTGACGGTCAATGGTGCCGTGCCTGCTGTAGGAGATAGTGTGAAAGTGGCTACCGGCGATTGTGGGACTGGTTCGTTATTGGTATTTGGACAATTATACTTGGCATCAAAGGGACCCTTTTTAGGTTCGAGGTCGTCACAATCTTTTTCGGGCTTGCAAGAGGCCGGACAAGTGGGAGGCTTGTCTTTGGAGATGCCCCAGTTGCAGTAAGTGTCGAGGTCTTGGTCGACGCATTTTATCTCACGCACAGGGGAACTGACTAAGGGTGTTTGTACCACATCAACAAAAAGATTGTCCATGTCGAATTTGATGTAAGCATAGCCATTTTGGGCATACCCTTCCTTCCAATATTTGCCCCATTTGTCACTCTTAAAGTTGTAGTCTGTTCTTTCAGAGCGTGAGTCTGCTCCCCAGCCGTTGCCCCAACTGTTTTTGAAAATCCAAATAGTGCGTCCATCTTTGGGGTCAGTTTCAAAACCGATTAGCAACATAGCATGGGACAAGCTGTCGATGATACCACTGAGAGGACCATTCTCAATAATCATGGTTCTCACCAAGTCTTCTGTCAAGGTTTGTGAAGGGCTTGTCACACCGTTGGTCTTAATAGTTTGGTTCGGGGTGGCACATTTGTTACCACAAGATTGGTAGGGCGCATCTCCACTTTTGGTTTCTGCGTAGGGAAAGCAAGCCTCGTCCACGATGCCATTCTTGCCAACGTACTCGAGAACCGAATATGGAGACCCGCCTTGACCGCAAGTTTCATTCATACTCACTTCTTTTCTTCCACAAGAGAGTACGTCTTGTTCAGCTAAATCTATATTCCACAGTGAATCATTGAAATAGAGTTTAGCAACAGCCTCTACAGCACCAATAGAACTATGGGAATAACAACTGCCACAATTGCCTTGGTCTCGCACCTCTGTTACCCAACTCTTGCCATGCTGCTTTGTCCAAGCGAAATTATCCACCAACGTGCTTTGTCTAGTACTTCTGTGAACACTGCCCGTCGTGTCTTTGGATTTGAGTTCAAAAACACCACCTCGATAAAACTCAAACCCTTGCAAGTTAAGTTCCCCAGAGGATTCTGCTGTGAGGTTAACCAGCCGCTTCTTCTCCGCATAAGTCAGATTAGAAACCGAAGTTTCGCCCGCAATCCAGCCTAAATCCTGCTCATTGAATTTTTGGATGACAACGGCATTTTGCTGTCTTCTCAGTTCAGTAGCGTCAACGCCCGATATAGGAGCATCCAGGTAGGAAATATTACTAACAATAATTTGCCCATGTCTTGCTTGTACTCTCAAGGTGGCAGACATATCTCTACTAACAGCTTGAGGAAATATGCAGGTCTCTTGACAAACTGCATTAATGGTTAATGCCGTGGGAGTGTTATATTCCTCCGTCGTCAAATCTTGGTAATTCTTTTGATATACCAAGTATTCTTGTTGAGTGTCGTTATCAATCAGCACTACTCTCACAAAAGCACTTGGATCATCGGGTTGGAAATTACCACCAAAGGCAATTCGCAAACCAAAACTAGCCGTTATCGCTAGACCATAGATATTTCCCGGTAGATTGAGATCGGTCGTCTGTGTGTCTTGTGTGCTTACGGTGCTATTGGTAGATAACGCTTGAATACCATCTACTGCTAGGTTTTTTACCAGATTTGTAGGTGCTGGAATAGAAAACATCTCTTGCGCCAAAACATTTGGCACACTCCCGAATACCAGAAATGGCAGTAACAGTCCTCTAATACCTCGAATTAAATTGAATAGAAATTTCATTGCAGTTTAATCTCCTATTTGTTGCTAGAATTTAGACAGTCCCTTCAAACCAATGGAGGTTTTAAAAAGTGGCAAGGTTTCCTAAACTTTCAAGGTTTAGGAAACCTCAAGTTTACCAAGGTTTCCTAAACCTTCAAGGTTTAGGAAACCTGTGGGTAGCTCTTGATACCTCTTGATTTTTAATGTCGCCGTCCGTTTGGAAGGGCTATCAGAATTTAGTTGACGATCCTAAAAACCGGGTGTCTTTAATGAACTCGATTTTCAGGGTTGATGAAATGCTTTACAAATTTGCATTCATCTTGTATTATTACTAAATCATTTCGACAAATCTACTGACCCACATTAGGATTTACATTGGGATTATATTTGTAACTCAGAAAGGGATTTCAACTAAAATAGTTATGGAAAGTTCAGAGGTTTCTGAAAATGGTGATACTTCTAAACCTGACAGGTCTAACAGACCTGTCAGGTTTGACTGCACTCTGATTTTTACTCTAAAGAGGATAACAACGGTATGGCTGTGAAAGCAAAAAGTCAAGAACAATTATTTAGTCAAGCAGAGCAGATGTGGGATTTGAAACGTTTGTATACAGCTTTAGCTACAGCTAAGGGTAAATCGCTTACTCCCATGGAAAAACTACATTTACGCGGACTGCTTTGCGGTCACGGTCCTGCCGAGATTGCGAAGAAACTTCATAAAAATCTTAATGGCGTGGAATCAGATTTGTGTAATACGGTATATCACTATGTCAAATCTTTGCTAGATAAAGGACATCAAAAAGTAGAAAATTGGCGAAATATTTCTGAATGGTTGGAACAAGCGGGTTATCAAACTAAACCCTTCTCCTCCTTGCAACATTCCACCGATGTCACTTTACCCGTAGAGGCTTTAGATGGGTTGGTTAAGATAATAAATAATACTAACAATTCGTTCACCATCGAAATTCATGTTCGTATGATTGCTTCCCTTCCCTATGATTCTTTAAGAAAAATGGTACCTCATTCCGAGGATGAGGGAGAATGAACGGTATCAAGAATTATTCCGTACACAGTAACACTCCTTGCTTACACTAGAAACTAAGTTTCTTAAAGAAACTTAGTTTCGAAGCACCGTACTGATAATTATGAAAAATCACCTCGTTACCATGCTCCGCGTGGTAACTAGGTTACAGATGCTATCGCTGGGGTTAGCGATAGTATCTGTGAGTGTCTTCCCGTTTGAGCGATACTATCGGTCTAGTGATGACCACCATTCGGCTGCCTGTGGTGGTGACTTTGGTCTGGTCATCAATCGCTTTCTCCTGTTAATGATAAGCGCACCGATACCAGCAATCACGGCGATAGCCAGGATAATTAGGGTAAGAATTAGATTAGTATTCATAATGGGTAGTGGTCGGAATCAGAATTTACCGAATTATAGAATTAACCGAATGGGTAAGTCAAGTTATTCTATCAATTCTAAACTTCGGCAAATTCTAATTTGAGCACTTTTGGACCTTGGTCAAATCTTTATGTTTACCCGATTGACATTGTTAACCGGGCCTATATAATATCCTCTAACTGCTTGCCACGGCAAGCGGGATCTTATGAAGAGGTACATTAACTACTTAGATTGGAGGATTAATGCGATGGACTATAATCTCAATCGAGAGGGGGCGAACCTGGAACCGGATTATTCCGGTTCTATGAAGCCAAGACTTACGGCAACGCAGCAGATAGAAGAATTTGAAAGACAAGTTCAGCTAGGAAAAAGAAATTGGTTAGCCGATTTGGTCGGTCAATGGCCGGGGGATGAAACTGACGAGGAGTTTGAACAACTGCTGAAGGACCTTGACTAATGAAACGCTTTGTCATCGATACCAACATCATACTCCATTATATGAGAGGTAGTCAGCTTTATCAACAGATAGAGTTAGAAAATCAACTCACTTCGTCTGACACGATTATTTTAGTTTCGGTGGTTTCGGTGGCGGAATTGGAAGGTTTTTTACAGAGAAACAATTACAGTGAGGCTAAACTCCAGAAACTTGAAAGGATGCTGGCTAAGGTTTCGATTATAAATATTTCAAGCGCAGATCAGCAATTAATAGAGGCTTTTGCGACCTTGCAGAATTACAGTAAAAATCTGCATCCCACCCTCAAATTAGGCCGGTCGGTGGGTATCGGACAAAATGATTTATGGATTGCGGCAACGGCTTGGGTGGCTAAAGCGCAGTTAATCACTACGGATAGTGATTTTGACCCTCTCCACCCAGTGTTTCTGAACGTCATTAAATATGCGGTGTGAAAAAACAGCCGTGTCGGGTAGGCAACCAGTTTTTCATGGTAACCAGGTGAACACTTACAGATGCTATCGCTGCTTTTAGCGATAGTATCTGTTGAGTTTGCTAGGTACAAAAGACTGGTATCGGCCTATAACATTCACTCCTCCAATTTTAACCTCGTTACCACGCTCCGCGTAGGAACGAGGTTAGAAACTTCCTCGTTCCTACGCGGCGTGGCAGTTCATAGGGATGAACCTGTTTAAAGTTAGTCCCTGTTTTTATTTTTTGAAGATGCTCACTGGAGTCCAAATCTTCAGATTTGGACTCCATGGAACCATAGTAGGGTAGGCAAGTGTTTGCCAACCTTATTCTTCATCAAAAGTTCAAACTGGTGGGCCACGATAAACCTGGTTGCCTACCCTACTTGACTATCTTGGCAAAAAACTGGTGGGAAACAAACAGACGTTTACACGCTACCCTACCTGTCTTTGACAGAGGTCATTCCCCGACGGAATAGTCTCTGTAGGAAAATCAGGTTTGATGACCTCATTATTCGGTAATAGAAAAGTCATTATGCGTAACCATATTGGCAAACTCCACCATTCCCTCTTCACATTCCCAATAATGCAAATGATATTCACGATCTATATTGCGTCGCCAGGCGGCATCTTGACCTCTTTTACGTTGTGGATCATTTCCACCTTGATCGGTTCTAAGCCAGTGAGTGTCCTGTAACTTTTGTCGGTCAATGGTCTCAATAATAGACCTTAACAGTCTTTCTGCCAGGTCCGAACGATTTTTGCAACATTTTTGAACCGTGTCCAAAAAATCTTTGCCAAAAGTCCATTTCCTGAACTTCTTCCGTTCCTCTTCGATTTCGCTTTCGTCAATTTTTACTTGACGTTTCTGGGATAAGTTACGTTCGATACGTTCCAGACATAACTGGTAAATCGCTACCTCGATGGCCAGTCTTATGGTTTCTTGAAGGGCTGCACTATTTAACAGAGTCTTTTCATCAAGCCATTTAATCAGGTCTGAAAAACTCGGACCAACCAACACTGATACAGAACTTTCTAAATAATCTGGAGGAACTGGAATCCCTGGTATCTTCTGACCACGATCATAATCCAAATCATGGATGAGTGCTTTCACTGTCACTTCTTCCACCGGTGACGATGAGGTAGGAACTGGTTTATTCACGACCAGCCAATGGTCAGTCACCGGCGGCTGGCAATATTTTCTCAAAATGGCCATCAAAATAATACATCGTTCCAAATTGGAAGCCAGATGAGGCGCCAAGTTTCTTGAAGTTATCCATGAGGAGAGGTTGGGTGTCAAAGTGACCAATAACTCTTTTATTCTAATTCCCAATTCTTCCTCACAGGAAGGTTGCAATGACAAAAAAGATATTACAACTGCCATTACTGTGTTAGCATTATACTTATCAGTAAGACCACAACGCTTCAACAAAGCGCTTAACGCAGGCCATGACGGGTATAGTTCATCTTCCAAAATTTCTGACGACAGAATTTCCGAAGTAAATTCACTCATGTAAATTGCTACCCACGCCTTCTCAGACAAACTTTCTAATGCCAGCAGGGTTTCCACATACTGAAGTACTACATCGAGTTCAGAGTTAGCCGGTGGTAGCGCAACAACGCTGGCATCAATAGTCACACTAGGCATTACTTTTCTCCCTACGACGCGCTTTTGTTTTAAACACCGAGGCCCTTAGAATGGCAGCGGATTCTGATAGGGATTGATCAAAGAATCCTTTAGGCCAATCTTTAATTGCGCCATATTCGTTCACTGACACTTCTCGAAATGAAGATTCTAACCCTATTTTTTCTACAAAATAGGTCTTCAACAGATCGTTCAAAGAATCATCTTCTGCCAGGGCCAAACGTAAACGTAGGCGATTAATCAAATGTTCGCTGTGAGTCTCAATCAAGCATTGTTTGCCCGACAACGCCATCGCTAGGAAAAAATCACCCAACCGAGTTTGTACCGCAGGATGGAGATGAAGTTCAGGTTGTTCAATAATCAGGGTACTGTCTATGGGTGCCAATAAACACATGACCAAAAGAGGTAACACTTGACTCACTCCCGTTCCCACATGAACTAAATCCAGAGGTTTGGTTATCCCTGACAGAGTGACTTTTAGTTCATACCCAAAACCCCGGTCGTATGTTTCTACACTTTCGGCAACGTCCAAATATTTCAACCAATCAATAACTGCCTTAGCCAAAGAGCATTCAACGACCTTGTCCTTGGCAGAGACGGTGCTTAACTCCTTGGGCGTTTTGAAAATGTTAGAAGGAATATAATCTATTTGACCTTCCTTATAGCGATTCAACATTGCAGCCGTGCATTGCCCACGAGTGCCAACATCCACTGAATTGTGGCAGACAGGGTAGATAAGGCCAGGCTTATCGCGCAAAGGTCCAAGGTACTTAACTTGTGCGGCAAAGAATAAACGTAGATATTTGATAGCTTCAAAAATTCTATATGGTGTTTGAACGCGCATGGTGCCCAGTTGACGTTCTTCATCTGTTAATGCCAAGGTGTGGGGCAAAAAATGCTGTAATTCACAGCCAATCACTGAAAGTTTCTTAGTAGGATTAAACCGGTTTATCTCTTTGAGGGAGTTGTTATCTAATTCCACTTTAAAATCCGAATTATCATCATTCTCTATTTGATTCATTGGCTGTGGCGAGGTAGAGACATCACGCTTGACAGCCAGTCTAGCTGTAGATTTTGGCATCTGGGTTTCAGCCCGTTTTGCAGGTGCAGTGACCGACAGGACCGTTTCAAATAAAGCGGGTTGTCCTGATGCACGTACTGGTGAGGAGGCTTCCCCTTGACTATCAAAAGTCACTGTGCATGAAATTTCTTCCTCAAAGGGTTCCAATTTAATCCACTCCCTTTGACCTACATGCTTGAAGATGGGGGTACATTCCCATCCTATCAACACTGGTTCGGATTCGCCTTGAAATGAGCGCACATCACTAAATTGACCCAGTTCAACAAAATCCCCATTCAGCGCAACAGAAGGAGAATTAACTTTGCTTGACAAGGTTTGCGCAATCAACAAGATGGATTGTAGTAGCGTACTTTTGCCACTGCTATTGGGCCCAGTCAAAATAGTCAAAGGCGCAAAATCGAGTTCAGTTTTCTGTTTGATACATTTAAAATTGGCTAACTTCCATTTAGTTATCATTGGATTACCTCAGTTAACAATATCCAGTTTGAAAGAACTGGAAATATTACTCGTTTGAAATGCTGTTGTCAAGCAACCGGTGTAGAGACAAATGCTGGGCTATCAGAATTTAGTTGAAGATCCTAAAAACTGAGTTTATGGAAATCAATTTTCAGGGTTGATGAAATGTTTCAGGGTTGATGAAATGCTTTACCAATTTGCATTTATCCTATATTATCACTCACCTTACGCACCACCACCCCTAGCCCCTCCTTGCGAAGGCGGGGAATCTCCACGGCGATTTAGCCGCCGCATTGGAGTCCAAATCTTCAGATTTGGACGAGATTGGTCAAGGTAAGACGGCGTTGCCAAATCTGAAGATTTGGACTCCAATGCCGTAATCTTAGCTTAACTTGATGGCATTGGGTGTTTACTCCCCGCCTTACCAAGGAGGGGTTGGGGGTGGTCATGCGTAAGGTGAGTTATCACTAAATCATTTCGACAAATCTACTGACCCACATTAGGATTTACATTTCAAGAAGCCGAGAAAGAGGGAATTTATACGTATTGTATTAGTTTAGATGCTCATGCCGATGATTATGTGGGACAGATTTTTGGCAATCATTATTTGGTGATTGACCGAGTGGAGCGTTTACCAGAGCAATTGCCGAAATTATTTTTGAGTTTGACGGGTTAATGTTATTGGTAGTCTCTACCAGGTAATGGAGGTATTAAAATTCCGGGTAGTTCTGAAATCTGGGTGATATAATAAAATTCCAGAAACTAAGTTTCTCAAAGAAACTTAGTTTCTTCGTCCCCAAAGCTAATACTCAAGCATCCTCTGGCATCAAAGAGGACAAATTCTTGGGCTTTCACGGAGTTTAAGAACTTATGTATGGTTCAAGTCGTAGTCCATTATGCTTGTTTTCGAGTCACTTGAGAAAATTCTTGCTGATAACCATTTTCCAGTTCTCCTAGCAAGCATTCGCGAATCAGAATGTCATCGGTAAATTCAGCTATTTCATCTTCTTCCGATTCATTTAAATTAGTATGTTGTTGTCTTAAATATTCCAATTGAAATTGTAAAGCGGAAATCACCACGCCTACTTGAGAAGCATTCAATTCCATAGTAGATACCCCGTAACTATTGAAAGTGTTTGTCAAAATGTGTGGAAAACCTGAGAAGTAACTTTTTATACTCCTCTAACCTCATAAAATATTTAGGTGACAGAGTAAAATGTTTAACTCCGGTGCTGGCGGTGCTATCGTGGATAAGAATTAATTGACTTGGCAAAATGACCTGGGCAGGACATTTCCACCATTTGCTATTCAGAGTGTAATTTGGCATACTGAAAACGGAAACGCCCCCACTGTTAGGATAGACATAAACGAAACCATTCATCACGGCAGTTTTCACATCATCGCTTTTCCCAGGGCCGCGATTAATTCTCACCTTATCCAATCTGGGACTGCTACTGTTGCCAGAACGGTAAAGCTCTTGCGGGGCATAATTCCATTCCATATTTATATTAGGGTGCTGAGAGAGTTTTTGGTGTTAATTTGAACCGGATGGAATAGCTTAACAAATCCGCTTCTAAATTCTCCACAGGATTGGGGGAAAATTGAGTTTGGTTACGAGGGTGGTATGTTACCAATGTTATTGGCCAAAAAGAGGTAGTCCCTACCAACTAATGGAGGTATTAAAATCTAAGTGCTAACTTTCCTAAACTTTACCAGTTTTAGGTTTCCTAAACCTCACAGGTTTAGGAAACCTTGGCGGTTCTAAGTTTCCTAAACCTCGAAGGTTTAGGAAACTTTGACCGTTGATAACTCATTGTATGTTAACACCTCCATTGGTTTGGAGGGACTACCGAAAATTCTGATTCAGACCATCATACTTGACTGGCCTGCCAAACTCTGCTATTCTACTTCTAGTAATCATCTAACGAGCCATCCAATTTTTCAAATTTAAATGAGTTATCAAAGGCTTAAGTTTTCTAAACCGGTGAGGTTTAGGAAAACTAAAACTGGTAAAATTTAAAAAAGAAGGTTTAGGAAAGTTAGTACTTGGATTTTAATACATTAGTTGGTAGGGGCTACCCAGATTTGGACTCCAAATTCAGCACTTCACCAACTGCACATTGATTAATATTAAGAGAACATACTATGGCTATTAGTCCACTCAAAAAGCAAAAACAACTGGCTAAGAAGAAAGCTAAACGCAAGGTAATTGTTGCCGCGAAACAGATAGCTAATTCACCTAGCAACTTATTTTCACCTGCACTGAAGAATGCGCCTCTGCATCAATGTCTTGCTAACACCCAGATGTTTGAGGAGGGCCTCGGGACGGTGCTGATAGCAAGAAAGTTACCCAATGGTGACATTAGCGCCGGTTTCTTTATGTTGGATGTCTTTTGTTTGGGAGTAAAAAGCGCAATCTTTAAAGGATTTTCTCCCGCAGAGTACCAACAAACTTTACGAGATATTGCGAAGCATGAAATACTGGAACCAGTGTTGCCCTCTTGTGCTAAGAAACTGGTGGAAGACTGCGTAGCGTATGCTCGTGATTTAGGCTTCTCCCCAGACCCTGATTACAAACAAGTAAAGAATGTTTTTAGTGGTATAGACCAAACTGTTTGTTCTCAAACTTTCGTCTTTGGCAAAGATGGTAAGCCTTGTTTTATCAGTGGTCCGTTTGATACGCTAGAAAAATCTAGATCCATCATGAATCAACTTACTAAGAAGTGTGGCGCTGACGGGTTTCGTTATCTGGTGGGGTTGGAAACTGGGGCCGAGGAGAAGCAACGACTGTCGATACTTGGTGGGTCAAATCTGATAGAACTTTGAGTCCTATTAAGTTTAAGTCAGCAATTTCTGCTCTTTTTTTATAACTTACTGATTGATATAATTTTCACCATAAAAAGTTCGCGACAGGCCATCGTTTCTCTTTGATTTTTAAACAACCATATATTTATACCATGTTGTTTAAATTCAAACAGTTACCATAGACGGTCGTCAAGTTTGTGGGGTAAAATATATATTTTTCAATTAGTTGTTTGAAAGTTGAGCGGGAATAGCTGAAATCAGACTATCTATGTTATGAGTTAAATTAAGCTAAAACAGAACCATCAGAAATAAAAGCTTCGGCAACCACAGCAAAATTTTCCATCGAGCGACTTTCTAAGTGCTTCTATTATTTTTACAATCACTCATAATCGCTCTTTTTTTTACGCACAACTCCAGAAAAAGCCTGACCAGCAACATCAATCGTGAATTTTTCACTTTTGCAAATACCAGCAAATAGTGCAAAAGCTTCTGGGTTTTCTTCTGAAGTCGGTATTTCGTTTTTAACTCTTTTTTTAAAGGGTCTGAAAAACCAAGAGTTGTAAAAATAATAGAAGCACTTAGAAAGTTGCTCAAAGAAAGTTTCAATGTTGTGGTTGTTATTTAAATATAATGTTTTCATTTTTTTATCCGATAAAACGAATAAACCCGTCCGCGCTTTTCAGCAAATCAGACGGGTAGTACATTTTGAATTTGAATAAAATTTAGCTTTGAACTCCTGTGAATCTACGTCGGCTAAACTTATGGAGAGTTGGTACCGATGGCCAGACTCGAACTGGCATAGCTTTCGCCACTACCCCCTCAAGATAGCGTGTCTACCAATTTCACCACATCGGCTTATTTCAATTTTCAATAATTATGACACATCCATTTTAATTTGTCAATACTATTGTTGATACGGTTATAACTGATACAGTTATTGTGATGGTGGCGTACTCGGCATCTCTGGCACCGTCGGCGGTGGCACGGTTCCAATTTCTTGAGGGGCCGACTCTGGTGGTGCCAGCGGAGGATTCTCCGTTACCGTGCTAGTTTCACTTGATGGCGTACTTGGTATCACTGGCACCGTTGATTCACCTGTGCTTTGAGTAGTAGGCTCCGTGATAGTAGAATTTATAGGCGGTACCGATTCCGCAGGTGCCGAGATTGCCGGTACTGCGGATGGGTTAACCTCAGTTTTCTGAGAGTCAGGGGCTACCGGCGCAGAAGTTTCTGGGGGCGGTGTCTGAGAATTAGGTGTCACAGAGGCCGGTGCCTGAGAATCAGGTGTTACTGACGTAGGCGCAGGACTATCAGCCTTTTGAGTAGTCAGCGGAGTGATAGGTGAGGTACCCGTATTACTCTGAGGGGCCGACACTGGCGGCAACTCATTTGAATTAGGCGCATTTTGAGTGGCCGGAGTGGTTGTCGGTGAAGTCACTGGCGGCGTGGCCGGGGTGCTCGTATTACCCTGAGGTGCTGGCACTGGCGGTAAATCACTGGAATTAGGCGCAGGTACTTTAGGGGTTTCAGCCGGTGCCGTCGTTTGTATTTTCTCCATCACACTTTTAGGCTCTTGACGTTGCCCAACAAAATAAGCCAGCGCAAGACTATTTAGAAAAAATAAGGTGGCTAAAATCGCCGTGATGCGCGTCAAAAATGAAGCGGAACCTTGAGCGCCAAATACCGTTGCTGACGCACCACTACCAAAAGCGGCCCCAGCTTCGGCACCTTTGCCATGTTGAATTAAAATTAATCCAATCAACACCACACAAACCATTACTTGAAAAACGATTAAAATTTCATGTATCATTGTTATTTGTTACTTAGCTGCTTGACAAATCGTTAAAAATTCATCGGCTTTCAAAGAAGCGCCCCCAATTAAACCGCCATCAATATCTGGCATGGCTAATATTTCTGCGGCATTGCTACCTTTAACACTGCCACCATAAAGCATTTGAACGGTTTGAGCCACGTTGGCATCATGCTTGGCCAATTGTTGTCGAATAAAAGCATGAACTTCTTGGGCTTGTTGCGGCGTTGCAGTCTTACCTGTACCAATTGCCCATACCGGCTCATAAGCCACCACTGCCTTGCTAAATGCACTGATTCCTTGAAGTTTTAGCACCGCATCTAATTGTCGCTGTACTACACTTTCCGTTTTACCCGCTTCGCGCTCTTTTAATAATTCACCAATACATAAAATGGGAATTAATCCAGTTGCTTGGGCGACTGCAAATTTTTTGGCCACTAAATCATCACTTTCGCCATATAAATTACGTCGCTCCGAATGACCAACAATGACATACTTACATTTGAAATCCAATAACATGTTAGCCGCAATTTCCCCCGTAAACGCCCCAGGGGCCTCATCTGAAAGATTTTGAGCACCCCAGGTGATTGGGCTACCTGCCAATAAACCACTCACTTGTTGTAAATACACAAACGGCGGACATACGCCAACTTCGGCCTTTGTTACTTTAGCAATGCCTTGTTTAAGGCTTTCCAATAATGCTTGAATGCTCTGGTATGAGCCACTCATTTTCCAGTTACCTACCACTAATGATTGACGCATTTTATTCTCCTTTATTACATGAAGTTTATTTTAGCAAAAATATCTTGAAAAACAATAATTTTGACAATTATAAATAAATATTATTGCCAGTAACGTTAGTTTTAATTTTAGTACGTATGCTTGATTATGATAGATTAGTATATCAATTTTGATAAGTATCGTCATATTTATTTAAATTGATTTGAAGTAAGAGCCAATTGCAAAATCCATTCATCCATAACGACAACCTTAGCCATATAGGCT
>DZAL01000263.1 GCA_022729575.1 Thiomargarita sp. | reverse complement strand
GGCGCGTCCCGACGGCATTCCCACGCTGGCGCGTGGGAACGAGATAAATCAATATAAGCCTTGTTAAGGAGGGGCCGGGGGTGGTTATGCGCAATGTGAGCATATAAATTACAAATTGAATGATAAGTTACAATATTACATTACATTGCAATAAGCGCTAAAAATATATTTTAACCTTTATGTTGCTTTGCATCAATTGTTTTAAAGAGGAAAAAAGAATTTTTTTATAGCGTGTAGAGAAACAGAATTTGATAAAATTATTACTTAGTTGATTTAAGTAAGCAAAGCAGGGATAACACCCCTTTGAGGGGTGTTATCCCTCAGACTTTAAGCAGGGATAACACCCCTTTGAGGGGTGTTATCCCTCAGACCAAAAATGATAACCATTTGTTAAAATTGATTTTTTACCATCATCTACCATAAATTAAGAGGATCGAGACTTATGCCTAAAAATGCTTTTTATGCCCAATCTGGCGGTGTTACCGCTGTTATTAATGCTTCTGCCTGTGGCCTGATTGAGACTGCACGTCAACACCCTGATAAAATTGGTAAAGTCTATGCCGGACGCAATGGTATTATCGGTGCGTTGACTGAGGATTTGATTGATACCTCACAAGAATCCAGTGAAGATATTGCCGCTCTACGTCATACGCCTGCTGGCGCATTTGGCTCTTGTCGCTTCAAACTCAAAGGATTAGACCAAAGTAAAGCCGAGTATGAACGCCTAATTGAAGTATTTAAGGCCCATGACATCGGCTATTTCTTTTACAATGGCGGTGGAGATTCTCAAGATACTTCTCATAAAGTATCCCAGATTGGCGAAAAATTGGGTTATCCCATTATTTGCGTAGGGGTGCCTAAAACGGTTGACAACGATTTACCAATCACTGACAACTGCCCAGGTTTTGGCTCCGTGGCTAAATATATTGCCGTTTCCATTCGTGAAGCCAGTTTTGATGTGGCATCCATGGCGAAAACTTCTACTAAAGTGTTTGTTATGGAAGTGATGGGACGACATGCTGGCTGGATTGCCGCGGCCGGTGGATTAGCGGCAGAAAAACCAGGCGATGGCCCACATATTATTTTATTCCCAGAAACCACGTTTGACCAAGCCAAATTTTTGGCTAAGGTCAAAGAAACGGTAGAAAAATATGACTATTGCTCGATAGTTGTATCCGAAGGCGCGAAAAATGCCGAAGGTAAATTTCTCGCTGAAGCTGGTGGAAAAGATGCGTTTGGTCACGCCCAATTAGGTGGGGTGGCCCCAGTCATTGCGCAATTAGTTAAGGACCATTTGGGTTATAAATATCACTGGGCGGTAGCTGATTATCTACAACGGGCTGCGCGTCACATTGCCTCGAAAACGGATGTGGAGCAAGCCTACGCTCTAGGTAAAGCCGCCGTGGAATTAGCGTTAGCGGGTAAAAATGCCGTGATGCCTATCGTGGTGCGAATTTCGGATAATCCTTATAAGTGGGAAATTGGTCATGCGAATTTAGCTGATGTCGCCAATGTGGAGAAAAAGATGCCAGGAGAATACATCACCGCAGATGGTTTTGGCATTACCGATGCCTGCCGCCGTTATTTGCAACCGCTGATTCTTGGAGAAGATTATCCACCTTATGAAAACGGTTTGCCCAAATATGTGCAGTTGAAAAATGTGGCCGTAGCTAAAAAGTTGACGACCACATTTGAATTAAAGAAGTAACTCAACCACCCCCAACCCCTCCTTGTCAAGGAGGGGAGTAGTGGTAGCGAACTCTAATAATTTCTCAACCACCCCCAACCCCTCCTTGTCAAGGAGGGGAGTAGTGGTAGCGAACTCTAATAATTTCTCAACCACCCCCAACCCCTCCTTGTCAAGGAGGGGAGTAGTTGGTGGAGTACAAATCTTCAGATTTGTACCCCCGGTGTACCGATTACCATCCCCACTGCGAGGCGAACGATTTCGGGACATAGATGGGGATAGAGTATCGTCCACTGCCACTGTCGCCCACAGGGATGGGAGGAGTGTCACCGTAGTATATCACTATCACGACTTCTTGTTCTACCCCTGCATTATCTAGCAATTTCAACCGAATATCAACATATTCTCCCGTTTGCAGTTGGATGCTGTCAGTGTATTGGCCAATGGGACTCTTGGAGTACCAGGGGATGCCATTCAATTGCGCCGGCCATTGTTGAGTCGCGGCTAAATTAGAATCCGCTTGCAAAATGGCGGTGGCGGCTAACCAGAAGGCTTCTTTTAGGCGGTCTTGGTTGGTCGTCTGCGGGAATTGACTGGCCACAGCGGCCTTATTTTCTAAAAAGCCATTGGTGTAGAGGAGTTTGACCAACTCAGTCGCGGCAGTTTCTAGGAGGCTTTGGAATTGCGCCGTGCAAGTCAAGTCTTTGGTTAACGTAACCGGGACTTTGAGGTTGGTGCCCGTGCAATCACCTCCCCAGGTGAGGAAGGTGGCGAAGACACTGGGAGTAGCAGTCAAGGTGACTTTTTGGTCTTTGGCATACACGCCGTTGCATTGCGTACCTTGGCATTCCAGTCCAACTTTGCTTGAGGTCACGGTGCCCATGCCGGTGCCAATGAGGTTCACCGTTAAGGTGGGTCCGCCTGGGAGGGCATCAAAGTTAGCCGTACAAGTGGTCTCGGTGGTCATCGTCACTTTGAGAATATTGGGCGTGGCCTGGTTTTGGGCATAACTGCTCCCCGTGCAAGTCCAAGTTTTGAACTCATAGCCCTTATCCGCCGTGGCGGTGACAATCACTACACCATCTTTGGGATAGTTGTAGCTGGCGGTTTGACAAGCGTTGTCGCACGTTAAGCTAATTGCCGGTTCTCTTCTGAGACGACCTGAGATGCGTCCTCGGTCAGCGTCGGCTTTCTTGAAGGTCAAGGGAATGCCAGTGGGTATCGGTTCAAAAGTCGCTATGCAAGTTTTGGCTTTATCCATCGTCACGGTGAGCGGGGTGGTGGTGCCCAGTGCAATCGCCAGTCCAGTCTTTGAAGGTGTCAGGGGAAATTTTAAAAATAATTTTCAGTGACCTAATGGCATAACAATTTATTTCTTTGACCTGGAGTGCTTTATCCTCTTGGAGTATATACCTCTTGGAGTAGAGGCTTTAGCCGCACTGCCATTAAGTTAAGGTAGGGTGGATTAAGCGAAGCGTATCCACCAGAGTTTCGACCATGGTGGATACGCTTCGCTTAATCCACCCTACCTTGGATGGAGATTCCTTAACTTAATGGCATTGAGGCTTTAGCCGGTACTCTCTAAAGCCTCTACTCCAGTACCGCAACGCTAGCGCGTTGCCCACGGCATTCCCACGCTGGCGCGTGGGAACGAGATATAGTAATATTCATCCACTGTGGTACTTGAGCTCTGAGGGATAACACCCCTCGAAGGGGTGTTATCCCTACTGGCCAAATTCCTTGTTGTCCAGATAATTTGGTTACTCTCTTGATACGCACATTTTCCACCAACGTGGGCGCGTTTTTATCTCCTTTATCATTTTAAAAACAACTGATAAACCGGATTATGAGTTTCTTCCCAATACACATAGCCCAATTTCTTTAAAAAGTCTTGAAACTCTTGAGCTTGAGTAGAAAATACTTGGATTCCCACTAATACTCGTCCATACGCAGCTCCATGATTGCGATAGTGAAATAAACTGATATTCCAACGTGGTCCCATCCGGGTTAAAAAATGTAGTAACGCACCCGGTCGTTCCGGAAATTCAAAACGGTAAATTTGTTCATCCGTCATCGCTATCGCTGCTGCATGTCCTCCCACTAGATGACGAATATGCGTTTTGGCCATTTCATTCTCAGTTAAATCTAGTACCGAATATCCTTTTTCACTCAATTTAGCAATCAATAGTGTCCGTTCGTTAATGCCTCCTCCTAAACGAATACCCGCAAAGACCTGAGCCGCGGTCGAATCATGGTAGCGATAATTAAATTCAGTGATAACGTGTTGACCAATGATGTGGCAAAACTGGCGAAAACTGCCTGGTTGTTCCGGTATCGTCACCGCGAGTAAAACTTCTCGTTGTTCACCAATTTCAGTGCGTTCAGTCACATAACCTAAACGGTCAAAACTCATGTTGGCACCGCTGGCAATGGTGACTAAATGTTGACCTTGGCATTGTCGTTTAGTCACATATTGTTTTAAGCCGGCCAAAGCTAAAGCCCCCGCAGGCTCCATAATCGTGCGCGTGTCCTCAAAAATGTCCTTAATCGCGGCACAAATTTCATCAGTGCTGACTAATAACACCTCATCCACATATTCACGCGCAATCGCAAACGGTAACGCACCGACTTGACGCACCGCGACCCCATCGGCAAAAATCCCCACTTGGGCCAACTGCACTCGTTGCTGGGCTTGCAAGGCCGCATACATCGTCGGCGCGTCTTCTGGCTCGACCCCAATGACTTGAATTTCAGGACGTAAATATTTGACATAAGCCGCAATTCCAGCAATCAACCCGCCCCCACCGACCGGTACAAAAATAGCGGTTAACTCACCCGTGTGCTGTTGTAAAATTTCCATGCCAATGGTGCCTTGACCGGCTATCACCTCCTCATCATCATACGGATGAATATACGCTACGCCTTGTGCTGCAGCTAATTGATGAGCCCGGAGGCTGGCATCATCATAAGTGGTGCCGTGTAAAATCACTGTGGCGCCACGATTTCTAACTGCGGTGACTTTAATTTCGGGCGTGGTTTTGGGCATGACAATGGTGGCATGAATACTTAATTTCGCGGCCGCTAAGGCGACACCTTGAGCATGGTTGCCCGCCGACGCGGCAATGACTCCTTTGGCTAATAAACTGGCCGGTAAGTGTACCATTTTATTGTAAGCACCGCGGAGTTTAAACGAAAACACTGGCTGCATATCTTCTCGTTTTAACCAAAGATGATTATTTAAGCGACGTGACAAGGTAGCGGCGTAATCTAATCTAGTTTTTTCAGCGACTTCGTAAACTCGCGCTTGTAAGATTTTTTTCAAGTAACTGTTTAATAATTGGTTTGAATTTGACATAGAGCATTAAGAGCCGGTTTAGAATCTGTAGGTAGTCCTGAAATTTGGGTGAGAGGTTAAACCTGACAGGTCTGCGAGACCTGTCAGGTTTGATTTTTCTTCTCGTTCCCACGCTCTCCGCGTGGGAACGAGAAAAAAAGATTTGGGGTAGTCCCTACCAACTAATGGAGGTATTAAAATCCAGGTGCTAACTTTCCTAAACCTCACCGGTTTAGGAAACCTCGGCGATTCTAAGTTTCCTAAACCTTAAAGGTTGAGGAAATTTTGACTTTTGATAACTCATTGAATGTTAACACCGCCATTGGTTTGGCGGGACTACCAGATTTGGAACCAGTGCTAAGACCTTCGAGAAGCTAAGATTTGACAACTTTCGACCAGTTGTCAAAGCTAAGGCATTCAATCACTTGGCCAAAACTTAAACCGGCATCGTTGACAGGTAAACGTTGTGGCAAATACACGGTAAAACCTGCCGCTCGCAATAATGACATGGCGGTTTCGGTCAGGCGACGATTTTGAAAAACCCCGCCACACAGTCCCACGGCACTAATGGGATAAAGTGAATTGAGCAGTTGCGTTTGTGCCAACAAAGTATGTGCCATCGTATTATGAAACACGCTGGCTTTGTCACCCACCGATAACTCTGGGTGTAACAAATAATTTAGTAGAGGAGACCAATCAGCTTGCCAAAGATGAGCCGACCGTGGTTGCAAGGGCAACTCAATCCAAGTTGTCGTGTCAGTGCAACTCGCTTCTAACCACATTGGACCTTGTCCTTCAAAACTGGCATAGTGTAGCACCCCGGTTAAAGCCGCCGCGGCATCAAACAAACGACCAACCGCAGTGGTGAGAGGGCAATTAAGGCGTTGTTGCCAGGCTTGATAAAGTAAACGAGTATCTACCGGTGCCGCCGGCCAATCTTGTTGAGTTTCCCAACATAAGGCTAATGCACTTCGCCAGGGTTCCCGACTCGCTTTCTCTCCTCCTGGGGAAGTGAATGGACGAAAGGTGGCGACTCTTTGCCAGTGTCCAGGTCGTCCATATAATGCCTCGCCCCCCCATAAGCTACCATCTTCGCCTAACCCCACCCCATCCCAAGTGAAGACCAACCATGGCTCCTCACCGTCCAAGTTAAATTCTCCCACTAACGCTGACGCATGAGCATAATGGTGAAAGACCGTGGTGACCGGTAAGCCACTGCGCTTGGCCCAACGAGTATTGGCGTAAGCCGGATGTGCATCACAAACCAGTGCTTGGGCTTGAACTTGGTACAGAGTTTGTAAATCAGACCAGACTTGTTGAAACAGGTCGAAACTACGTGGTGAATCTAAGTCACCAATATGAGGCGAGACCACTACCCGATTTTCCCAAGCCAAGGCCACTGTATTTTTCTGTTGCGCCCCGACCGCCAATAATGGCTGGGCACAATTAAACGGCAGAGTCAATTCTAACGGAGCTTCACCACGTCCCAAGCGCCAGGGCCGAGGTTTACCGTCAATCACTTTAAAGACGGCATCATCCGCTGGTCGTAAAATCGGACGATTGTGGTGTAAATAAGCCTCAGCGACATGATTTAAGCATTGTTCCACTTCCATATTGTCAGTCAATACCGGCTCGCCACTGAGATTGGCCGAAGTGGCTATCAGTGGTTGTTTTAATTCCGCTAATAGTAAATGATGTAATGGACTGTAAGGCAATAATATTCCCACTTCATTTAAGCCAGGCGCAATCTGCGAGCATAAGGTTGCCGTCGATTTTTTTCGTACCAGGACAATAGGACGCATCGGATCACTAAGTAGAGCCGCTTCCACCACCGACAACTCGACTTGTGCCCTCACTGCCGCTAATCCATCGGCACCTTGCCAGGGAAACATCACGGCTAACGGTTTAGCCGGCCGCGGTTTATTAGCACGTAAGCGCAAGACTACGGCCGCGTCCGCGGCTAAACCGAAGAGATGATAACCGCCAATGCCTTTGACGGCCACAATTTTACCTTCCCGTAATGCTTGCAGACCGGCAATTAAGGCTGCGGTCGTTTCGTGAAGATGGCAATCTAATTGGTGAAAATGGAGTTGGGGGCCACACTCAGGACAAGCTAACGGTTGCGCGTGGAAACGACGGTCCTGGGGATTATGATATTCCTTGGCACAAGCTGGACATAATGGAAAATTCGCCATACTGGTATTCGGACGATCATAGGGTAAACGCTGGATTAGCGTGTAACGCGGACCACATTGGGTGCAGTTGATAAAAGGATAATGATAACGGCGAGCGGTCGGGTCTTGTAATTCCGTCAAACACTCCTCACAAGTAAAGTAATCTGGTGGAACATGAATTTGGCCTGAGTTGGTGGAAGTACCGCTGGCCCGAATTTGAAAATCGGTATATGCTCCAGGCGGGGTAGAAATGCAGGAAACAATGTAGGGACGGGCTAAAGGAGGAGAGTGCGGGATTAAAGTTTCGGCAAAAGTTTGTAAGGCGGCTAAACTCCCTTGCACTTTGATTTCGACTTGACCCGCCAAATTTTGGACCCAACCAACGAGACCATGTTGTATAGCCAGACGATAGATGTAAGGACGAAAACCAACGCCTTGAACTCGACCTGCAATTAGGTAATGGTGAGTGTACATTGAGTTAATTTAAGAAGATAACGAGGGCCTGGGACCTGGTGTAAGTACTGAAGCAGAAATTCTACGGTATTTTCCCTCACCCCCGGCCCCTCTCC